>JASMTL010000149.1:0-18667 GCA_041694315.1 Methanosarcinaceae archaeon
GCAGTACAAGTTATACTAACGGCGCCACATCCCTGGGAGAAGAAGAGAGGGAGCTCTGGAAACAGAGTCTCCTTCCCTATCTGGAGAAAGGGCCGCTAAAAGTACTTGATATAGGTACAGGGAAGGGTTTTCTGGCTCTTCTACTAGCAGACATGGGACATGAGGTAACTGCCATTGATATATCCCAATCCATGCTGGAAAAAGCACAAAGAGAAGCTATTAAGCGCAATCTGGATATCAATTTCGAAAAAGGAGATGCAGAAAACCTGTCATTTGATGATTCAAGTTTTGATGTAGTGGTAAGTAAATATCTTCTCTGGACCCTCCCTGACCCGGAAAACACACTTAAGGAATGGAGACGTGTTTTGCATCCAGGCGGAGAAATTATTGCGATTGATGGAAACTGGTTTGACCCATCACCTGTAAAGAAACTCAAGCGTGGAATCAGAAAAGTAGTGCAGGGTATCACATACAGGGACCCCACAACAGGAGTGTTGCGTCAGGGTAAATTCAATCAATATTATTCCTCACTACACACTTCCCTGCCCCTTTATTCGAATGTAAAACCCGAAAGTATCAGGCCGCTCTTTGAAAAAGCAGGTTTTGAGGAAATACAAATTGATTCGTTACCATTGATACACAAATACAATCTAAAAAATATGCATCCCCTCCTGAGACCCCTGAATACAGATACATTCTTCCTGATATCCGGTACTTCCTCTAAAAAGGAAAAATGATTATGTTTGCTTATTTGATGAGACGAGTGTTATTTCTGATTCCCACTCTCCTTTTAGTTTCAATAATAAGCTTTTCAATAATACATATCGCTCCTGGAGATCCGGCCGAATTATTACTTACAGGCCCCGATGGTGTGGCAGATCCACAGGTTGTAGAAGAATTCAGGGAAGAAATGGGGTTTGACCAGCCATTCCATATACAATATGGGACATGGTTAATGCAGGTCCTTTCCGGTGATCTGGGTTATTCCTACATGACCGATCAACCCGTGGCAAAAGCCATCCTGCACAATTTTGGTGCAACTTTTAAATTAGCTGTAGTAAGCATGATATTCACATTATTGATTGCCATCCCGGGAGGTATAATAGCTGCACTGGCAAAAGATACATGGAAGGATGACCTGAGCAGATTTTTCTCTCTTTTTGGTGTATCCATCCCAAACTTTTGGCAGGGGTACCTGATGATTCTTGTATTTGCTATTTTTTTAGACATCTTACCTGTGGGAGGATACGGTGAGGGGGGAGATCTCACTCACATGATACTGCCTGCTTTAACTCTGGGAACTTCATCGGCAGCAGTACTCATGCGCCTGATGCGGTCCAGTCTTTTAGACGTGCTTGATCATGACTATATTCTTTCGGCCAGAGCCCGGGGATTGCCGGAATATATTGTCATTGGAAAACATGCTCTGAAAAATGCCTTCATACCGGTAGTTACCATGATGGGATTGAGTTTTGGCTATCTGTTAAACGGATCGGTTATAATTGAGACAGTATTTGCATGGCCTGGCATAGGAAACCTGATGGTCAGTTCAATATATAGCAGGGATTATCCAATGATACAGGGCACCCTCCTTTTCGTGGCAGGGATATTTGTTATCATCAATCTTTTAGTGGACATCTCCTATGCCTATCTTGATCCGAGGTTGAGATATGATAAAAGGAATCTTTAACAGAAGTATGCTAATTGGCCTTATTCTCATTGGTGCAGTAGTGTTCCTTGCACTAACAGCTCCGTGGTTGGCACCCCAGGATCCCCAGAAAACCAATTTTGATCAGAGATTGTTATCTCCCTCTTCAGAATATCCTTTCGGAACCGATCATCTGGGACGATGCATCTTAAGCAGAGTTCTGTTTGCTGCTCGTATTAGCCTGTTTATAGGAGGTTCTGTTATAGGAATATCTTTTATCGCCGGCACTTTGATTGGTTCAATCTCAGCCTATGCCGGAGGTATTGTAGATGAAACCGTGATGAGGTTTGTCGATGGTTTTCTTGCATTTCCCAGTATGTTTATTGCTCTTGCTATTGCCGGCATATTCGGAGGGAATATGACGGGATTGATCATTGCTTTATCTATTGTTGAATGGACTGCTTATGCCAGAGTGAGCCGTGGCTCTGTTCTGGCAGTGAAAAACATGGATTATATTGCAGTCTCGAGAATGATGGGAGGCAGGGCTCCCTATATACTACGCCATCATATCCTGCCAAATATTACATCCCCTTTACTTGTAATCTCAACCCTTGGAATGGGCAACGTTATCCTGGCAGCTGCCGGATTGAGTTTTTTGGGGTTGGGCGTGTCATCTGCTCCGGAATGGGGTATGATGGTCAATGAAGGCCGCCTGTTCCTACAATCCGCTCCCCATGTAATGTTTTTCCCGGGGATATTTATTGTAATAACTGTCCTGGGCTTCAATTTCCTCGGGGATGGATTGAGAGATATTTTTGATCCGCGTGATACAAAACAGCGTTGGAGGTTATTCTGATTGCTGAGTATAAGGGATCTTAAGGTGGCATTTGAATCTCCCCAAGGGCCCATAACACCTGTTGATTCAGTGGATATGGATATCCTCGATAAGGAAACCTTCACAATAATAGGTGAATCCGGCTGTGGTAAATCATTACTTGCAAATTCCCTGTTGGGATTGCTTCCCCGTGATGCCAAAGTCTGCGGAAAGGTGCATATGGACGGGAAAGAAATCCTATCATTGAAGGAAAAGGAATGGAGAAAGATCAGGGGCAATAAGATTGGTCTGGTGTTCCAGAATCCTTCAGCTTCCCTAAATCCGGTATTCACCATGCATAACCAGTTATATGAAACCCTCAAATATTCGAACAAACCCTCGTCCCGGGACAAAATGGTTTCTCTACTGAAAAAAACAGGGATAAAAAATCCATTGCGCAGACTATCCCAGTATCCTCATCAATTAAGTGGAGGGATGAAACAGAGATTTGCAATCGCGCTGGGGATTGCAACTGATCCCGAAATATTGATAGCTGATGAGCCAACTAACGGCCTTGACGTGACTGTGAAATTAAAGATTGTGGAAATGTTATCCAAACTACATGCAGAACGTTCTATCCTGTTAATCACACATGATCTTAATGTGGCTTCCAATCTTTCCGATAAAATCGCGGTAATGTACGCCGGGGAACTGGTCGAAATTGCTCCCGCAAAAAGTTTTTTTGAAAAACCAATTCATCCCTATTCCAGTCAATTACTAGCTTCACATCCGGAAAAAGAAATGATACCCATTCCAGGCTTTACTCCACAGCTTACGCAGAGACCCCATGGATGTCGATTCCATCCACGTTGCGCACTGGCCTGCAGGAAATGTAAAACTGAGCATCCACAGTTAGAAAAAATAGAAGAGGAGAGATATGTGAGGTGTTTTGCCTGTGCTTGAAGTAAAAACACTTGACAAAAGTTATTCCTCCTCAACCATTCCTTTCCGGAAAAAGAGTGTCAAGGTGCTTGAAAACATTTCTTTTCGGATTAATAAACATGAAACACTCTGTATTGTAGGAGAAAGCGGCTGTGGGAAAACGACACTTGCAAAATGTCTTGTAAGCCTGGAAAAGCCAGATAATGGAAAAATAATATTGGAGGGAAGAGATGTTACATTTCCTGATCGGAAAACTCTCTCTTTTCTGCATACAAAAGTACAGATGATATTCCAGAATGCTGATACATCCTTAAATCCCCGACATCTTATATATGATTCTCTGGCTGAACCTCTAAGACTGCAAGGTCAAAATGAGGATAAAGTCAGGAAAAGGGTATTCCAATTATTAACTCATGTAGGCCTTTCTGAAGAACACCTGCATCGACACCCGCATCAGTTGAGTGGGGGACAGAACCAGAGGATTGCTATAGCACGTGCAATAGCCCTACACCCAGATTTACTGATTGCAGATGAAATTACTGCGGCCCTGGATGTCTCGGTACAGGCCCAGATACTTCAATTACTCAAAACACTGAAAAAAGAAATGGATATGACATTGCTTTTTATATCTCATGACCTGACCCTTGTCAAAAGAATCGCAGATAGGGTTGCTGTCATGCAGGACGGAAAACTTGTTGAGATAAATGATACCAATGAGATTTTCCATAATCCTCAAAGTCCGTATACAAAAGAATTAATCTCAAGTATGGCCAGACTTTCCCTAAACAGCCATACTCCAAAGTGAATTGCAAAAATAGGAAGCTTGTTTATGCAAAACATTGAATCCGTCATCACAAATTTCTTGTCTGAAAATGTATCGATATGGAGTATAGCAGACCTGGAAAATACTCCAGCTCATCCCTATCCTGAGTTAAAACGTGCCATTGTATTTGGAATTGCCCTTGACAGGGAAGTTATCAAAAATCTTGACGCTGGTCCATATCAGGCCTATATTGATGAATGCAATATGGCCAATGAAAAACTTACATCCATTGGAATGGAGCTTGAAAAAAAATTGCAACAAATGGGCCACAGGGCTATTTCCATGACTGCCAGCAAATCAGACATTGATGAGAATAAACTGGAAGCCGAATTCCCTCATAAAACTACGGCCACAAAAGGCGGACTTGGATGGGTTGGTAAATGTGACCTCTTAGTAACAAAGGAATTTGGTAGTGCCCTACGGCTTAATACCGTATTTACTGACGCTCCCCTCAAAGCAGGTAAACCTATGGAAAAATCTCTGTGTGGAACTTGTAGTGACTGCATAGACAATTGTCCTGTGAATGCACCCATCGGTAAACAATGGGATCCGTCTGTTCACAGAGATGAAATCATAGACATCCAGCAATGTTACAGTGAATGCAAGAGGGCTTCCAAGAAAATAAATTTTGATCATCCACTCTGCGGCAGATGTATTATTGCCTGCCCATGGACTCAAAAATATATAGGAATCTAATAATAGGAATATTCTGCCATATCTTTATAAGGGAAAAAATCAATATCGTTTGTGTCTGGACGAACATTACCAGTTACGGAGGATTAAAGCTATGGAAGAAACAGAACCAATAAGAATGCCTTTGATAGGTGATGAAGCACCGAGTTTTAAAGCAACAACCACACAGGGAGAAATAAACTTCCCAAAGGATTACAAAGGCAAATGGGTAGTCCTGTTCAGCCATCCTGCGGATTTCACACCGGTCTGTACCACTGAATTCATGACCTTTGCTACAATGGAGGATGAATTCAGGGAATTGAATACCGAACTCATCGGACTTTCCATTGATGGTATCCATGCACATATTGCCTGGCTGCGTACCATTAAAGACAAAATCGAATACAAGGGAATGAAAGATGTAGAGGTCAATTTCCCTGTAATTGCAGATATAAAGATGGAAGTGGCCAAAAAGTTTGGTATGGTCCAGCTCGGTGCATCAGATACCCAAGCTGTACGTGCCGTGTTTATCATCGACCCCAAGAACAAGGTACGTGCAATCCTCTACTATCCGCTCAGCAACGGTCGTAACATGCAGGAAATCAAACGGATGGTAATTGCCATGCAGAAATCGGATGCCGAACAGATAGCAACTCCTGCAAACTGGCAACCCGGGGATGACGTTATAATACCACCACCCGGTTCATGTGGTATGGCAAAGGAGCGGGTTGAGACGAAAGAAGAGGGCAAGTATTGTCTCGACTGGTTCATTTGCTTTAAAAAGGATAAGAAGTAAGCAGGTCTTTTTACCTGCTTTTTTATCCAGTGAACTGATTTTCTCTTTCAGAAGAGACATACTTTTTCATATTTCAACCAAAACTATTAATAATATTTTTATATACTCATAAAATCAATGCAAATTGCCACTCCTTTCTTCACTAATACACGTGGACTCACTCCTATAGTGGGTACTAAACTGATGATTGTGATAAGCAAAATAACTGCTACAGCCAAAGAATACACAGGAACGGCAAAGGAAGATAGTAAATTGGATTGTCAAACTTGAACTTCCAATATCTTCCAACTCTTTTTAGAATAGAAAATTATTATGCATCCCTGCATTACCCTAGATTTGCATCAAGGACCTGTACAAGTTCATTCACTCCGACACCATGCCTTGAACATACCTGATTAACACAATCAGCGGGCGCACGATTTTCCTGAATGGCAATATCCATAATTTCCCGACACACATTTGCGTATCTCTCGTCAATCTCACAAAGGCCAGGTTTCTCAGTGCTACTGGACAGAGCCCCGCGTGCTATCTTTGAATTATAGAACATCAACGTATCCTTATAGTGGATATTCCCCACTGTCCACTCCTCCGAATCTGCGATCATACAAATACCCCAAGAATATATTAATATATATATTATATAAGTATAATTACTACTAAAACTGCTCTTATGAAAATCGCAAATCCTGATGATTGGAACAATGCAAACCGTCAACTAACCCTTCCTCAGGATAAAAGGAGAGGCAAAGTCAACTAATTGGTTTTAATCTGAAACCTTACCAAACGTCCTGATAAATCGTTCGTATGCTTATATCTGGGTCCTTCACCAATGATTTAACATTGAAACTAAGGTAGTAATGTGTTAAAATCATACTTAATATAAATACGGGGAAGGGGCATGAAATCAAAGGGGCTTAAAGCATTCTGTTATATATTCATAGTTACCCTGTTGCTAATTGGACTGGGAAGCATTGCTGTTGCGGATTCTCATGGAGTGAATATCACAATCGACGATGCAAGCATAGGGTTTGCCAATCATACAGGTTCTGACACCGAGGGAAACTGGATAGCTGTTAAGGGTGGAGAAGAATTCCGGTTACCGCATCCAATATCTTTTACCTATCAGGGAATAAATGCAACCGATTTCAATTATGGCAGTGCACTCATAAATATAACCATGTATGCAGATGACGATTATACTGCCACCTATCCCTTTGCAAATCATTCAATGTTCACCGCTGTAATTGGGAAGGACGATGTGCAGCTTGAATTCTATGGTTCAGACATGTTTGCCAACGATGACGTTGAACTCTATATCATCAGTGTAAACCGGGGGGTTACCAGCGACATTAATCAAAATTTGAAAGAGGGCGACCTCGAAAGTTTACACAACCTCACTGAAAATGCCTACAAGAAATACCCTACCCAGCAACTTGACGGTAACGGGAATCTCGAGCTTACCTGCAGTGACCTGGAAGCCGGAGACTATATGGCACTGGTGATGCTCAACACCAGCCAAATGCAGGACTACGATGCTTTCATCCTCTCTGCCACAGGATTTAAGGTGCTGAAATATGATTCGATAATAACCACACCCCCGGTTGTCGAGTTGGATGAGAACATAAATGTGGACCTCACTCTGCTGAATGCCCCCCACGCAACCAACTACACCTACGGGGCGGTCCTTGTCAGGGACAGTGTCTACAAAGCGGATATTGAAATGCAGTGCAATGGTTCAAAGGCCACCACCAACCTGACAGTGAACGGGATCCCTCTGGTCCAGGGATGCGATATTGTGGGAATTGATTCTTCAGCTATTGATCGCAATGATGTGCAGGATAAGATAATAGAACTGATCGGCCCAGACAACGGGACCATCATAATGAAAAGTGTAGACTCAACCCAGACAAGCCTCAATATAGCCACAACGGACCTGCCTGAGGATAAATACGTGCTGCTCACGGGAGTATACAAATCCGGGCAAGGGCTTGTTGCATTCGGCCAGCAGGATGTCTACATAGCTTCATGCAATCCCTATGATACCAATGAGGATTATATCATTGAAATGGCAGAACTTAGTGCATGTATAGACGACTTCTTTGTTGGGGATCTATCTATTGTCGAAATTTTCTTTTTTAGGACATTCTTTATCATCATCAACAAGAATACTTATGTAGAACTTTCCAGTAGATGTCTTTGATATTGTTGCTGTTTTTTCGATACCTTCATACCTTCTATGCAATTTGGTTTTGACCCAACCAATCTTAGGAATTTTGATTTTATTATTTTCAAAATCCACCTTGTAATGTTGAGGAACAGAAAAGGATTGAACTGAATTTTTCTTTGATTTAAATTTAGGAAAACCTTTCTTTTCTCTAAAAAATCGGGTGAATGCATTATCCAAATTTAGAGTTGCACCTTGTAACGATTGGGAGTTAATCTCCTTCAACCATTCATGCTTCTTTTTCAAATCAGGTAACATTTTGTTCAATGTGAATCTTGATACAGATTTACCTTCTGCTTCATAAGATTTTATCTTATTTTCCAAAGCCCAGTTATGTGTGAACCTGCAAGCTCCGATATGCTTTAAGAACAACTCTTCTTGTTCTTTGTTTGGATACATTCTGAACTTATAGGCTTTCAACATACGATTTACAATTGCACTTAACATTATATATATTGTGTTAAAGATTTAATGTATGAAATACGATAGACTAAACCACAGTAAATTCCTATTGATGTAGCACCATAGGAAATATCAGCAAAGAGAGTGTAAAAGAATACATACGTAATCAGGGTTAAGTTGACGTTTACATCCCCGATGCTAAAGACATCAGGGTTTACGCTTTGTTTATAAAAAAAAGCATACCGGAAGTTCTCCCTCCCGGCATACATTACTTCCTCTTAAACCTGACAGCACACAAAAGCCCAATTACCACAAAAACGGCTCCAAAACCGGGCAGAAAACTTGACTCTTCCTCCTGCTCAGGACCAACCGGGCTTTCATCCGTGCCATCAGGGATATCCTCCTCATCACCTGGAGATACAGTGCCATCCCCGTCACCTGCAGATACAGTATCCTCTTTAAGCGAAGTATCGGTAACTGTTGTAGCAGAACCTGTACCTCCGCCCCCCGTACCTGCGGACACACCATCCTCATCGCGGTCATCTGCAGATTCTACAACCTGTATGAGAACACTCCGATTCCTTGCAGCACCCCTTTCATCCTCGGCTGTCACATTGATCAGATGCATACCTTCATCAAGACTGGCATAAAGGGATGTGCCATTGCCAATAATTCCGCTGACATTGGATCTCCATGCAACACTGAAAGAATGACTTTCCGGATCAGACACGTTTGCCGAGAACAGAATATCCTCATCCAGAGCATAAACACCATCTTCCGTCGGAGAAATAACCTCAATCAGGGGTGGATCATTGATCTGTCCGTCAAAATACTGGGTACTGCTTTGAACCAGGGTCCAGCCTCCATCCAGATCTGCAAAAATATCATACCTGAGATAATGCAAACCTTCCGTATCAGTAACAAACGGCATGGTATAATTCACCAGATTCTCTCCCTTTTCAAGATCAAACTCATGGGTTGCATTTCCAACGAGTTCATTGTGCGGATTATAGATCATCAGCTGTAGCTGTGCCGGTGTTTCCTGATTTGCATCAATCTCCAGATCTACCGTGATATTGTCTCCCGAGAAATAGGTATCATCTGAGGCCAGCGAAAACGAAGGCGTCAGAAAAATCAAAATAAAAGAGGTTAATAGAAGCAGCCTCGCCGCTCTCAAAACCCCTTCTCTGTTAAAAATCGTCTGCATGATTTACTCACCTCCTCGTCCCGGCCCAACCTGTGCAGCCTTCACAATCAGGTCAAACCCGTGTATATCCAGCAGATATTGCCCGGTCGCATCTCCATACGTAATCTCATACCGATACACACCCGAGAGTACATTGGGCACCTCAAAATCAATCGTCGTATTACCGGCAATATATCCGCTGTAATCCAGCCCCGGACCCCTAACGGTCAGGTTATCGGCACGGGTTACATTGACATTCATCACCACAGTCTCCCCTGCCTCATACGCCTGTCTCTCTGTACTAATCCTGAGCCCGTTCACATCCCTCCTGTCATGGATGTAATCCGAATTAATATACAGCGAGCGTCCTGAATCCTTGTCACCTTCAGGTGCATCCAGATAGACACTGATAAACACCTTGTTATCGGTTTGAGGGATTGGGATATCCACCGTAAAGGTAGTGGTACTGTTCTTATCCACTGTGAACTCGTGCACATTATCAAGATCAAAATACTTGACCCTGCTATAGAGATCCAGAGGATAATTTCCATTATTCTTAACCTGCATGGTAAGGGTTGCATTTTCTCCGGGCAGATAGGCTCTCTTATCCAGCCAGGAGTTGACCGTCACATTGGCCCCTTCCAGATAGAACCTGCTTTCGGTCAGGTTATCTTCATCAAGCCCGTAGTACAACGGATAATAACCTTCTGCAAGATCATCCGGTGCCTTGAAAGAAAACGAGAAGTTATGGCTGTCCCCTGAGGCAATCCAGGAAGTCAATGTATCCTCATAGACTCCCGGAACGTCCAGATACATATCCGCCATTGCACCAATCGATCCTTTATTTGAAACCGTGAAGTTGTATTTGAGTATTTCACCCGGCTGCACGTTTTGCTTATCCAAAGAAGGTGCAACCGTAAATTCAGGTGCCTGTATTGTGAAAGTCGTATTTGCAGTCTGGATAACCTCCTGGCTCTCAAGCAGTTGTGCCTGCAATGTGTAATTGCCTGGCGTGAGTTCCGGCAGGGATATATTGTGCACGATACTGGTGTTTTCCAGTGCAGAGAGATTGACCTGCTCGGTGGATTCATAGAAATCCGTAATTATCTCAACAGTCCCGTTAAAAGCAAGTCCGGGTTGTTTATTGCTTAGATTTACCATGAAACTGAGATTACCTGAGACAATCTCCGCCTTTCCAAGTTCAAATCCTGTGGTCTGGCCCACCTGGAAAGCAACCTTTTCAAATTCAACCGGGATCTGGCCTGTTGCATCTGCACTCAAATTATAATCTCCTGCAGCCAGATCAAAGACCAGGACATCGTCCACACTCTGGTTTATACCCAGTATGTAGGTTTTGTGCAGACTTGTCGTATCATTTACCGAAAACGATACATTGAAATCGGTTTTGTATTGCCCGGTATTGGTGACATTAACCGGTATCTCCACCGTACCCGGTCTGTAGATAGCCTGGCATTGGCTAACTATATGTGCCCGTTCACCGAACTCAATGTCTTCTGTCAATCTGGTATCGATATCTCCTGTAAACTCAGCCACAACGGTAGTATTGTTAACAATCGTTGTATTCAACGCCAGATACTGCGAAGTACCCGGCGCCAGGATTAAATCAAACTCCTCCTCGATACTGAGATTTGTTATAGTGACACCCGTCTTGGCCGACACATTGCCCGGATTGTTTGCAAAGAGTTCCACGGTGAAAGGTTTACTGCTTACAACCTCCGGTACATTCATAGTGACCTCAATTTCAGGGCTTTCCACCACGATATCCCTGCTAACAACATCGTCTCCCACACTCACACTCAGGGTGTGATTACCCGCAGGCAGACTGGAAACCGGGATCTCGAATTTGCGGCTATCTCCGGATTCAATATTCAGATTTTGCCTTCCAATCTCATTTTCATCTATAGAAGATACAAGTTCGCTTTCAAACGTGGCGGGAGCATTGTTTGAGACACGGACTGTGGCGTTGATCGGCTCATCAGGTCTGTAATATTCCTTTGCCGTGGACAGGGCAACGGATACATCCCTTTCATAGACATCAACCGAAAGTTTGGCTTGATCGGTAATCTGTTTTAAATCGGTTACCGCCTCGACTTCAAAGGTCAGCTGTCCGCTTCTGTCTGGGATATAGGTATTCTGCCATGTGCCTTCAGTGGAGAAATCTGCAAACTGCACGGTTCTATCCATGACAAGTTGTCTTCCCTGTCCGCTCAGAGAAGTAATCCAGCCGTCGCCGTATACCAGTACATTCCCGTCAGCGCTTTCTATTCCGTATATCCAGGTGTTTTCCGGTATCATATCTCCGGTGTATTCGTTCCAGGTTTGTCCATCAAAGACGTATATCCAATCCCTTTCCGAGAAACTGTATGAATATAGCGTTTCACCTGCTGTGGCTAATCCATAAGTGGATCCCAGACTTTCTTCGGGACCTGAAGTTTCCTCAGTTGCAGGATTATAACAGTACAGCTCTGACCAACCAGTATTGAGCACCCAGTAAATTCCCTGATTGTACTCAAATTCAAAATTAGTGGAACTAAGTCCCGTCTCGTAAGTTCGAACACTATCGGACATGTAACTGTATTCATGGATCGTGCCGGACGAATTAATAACAGCAACGATTTCTTCAAAAGCCGTGATGTCCCGTGGATCGCTTATATCCGGGCTATTGATACCCGCTGTGCTCAATCCATCAGAGATACTGTATACCGACACCTCTCCGCCACCAAGGACCCATATATCCCCGCTGTGGCCTTCAATCAATGAAACGCTGGATTCGTTATAGTCACTGTTTGATTCATTGAATATCGAGATGTCTCCTGTATTTTTATCAATACCGATCAGATCGGCACCCGAGGCAAGCCAGATATGGTCTGCCATGAACGTGACATCGCTTACTCCCGATTCAACCGGCACCTCCATTCTATTCCAAACCTGTGATGCAATATCGTAAATATAGACGGATTTGCCATCGGCACTTACAATAACATCACTATCTCCTGCTATCGTTCCATAGGGGCTGAAAGTGTCAGGAATAGGCACTTCAGACACATCTCCAATCTCTGATGCGGTTTTATCAGAGGCAAACAGGTCGCCATAACTACAGAACCAGAGGGCAGAGTTGCCAAAGCCTAAATTGGAAACCCATGCGTCATCAAATATTGTGGAAACATTCAAAGTGCTTTCATTGGAATCGTATCTGTAAAGGTCAAAGCCTGAAACGAAATAAACAATTCCGTCAAATACATCCGCTGCATCCACACCGGAAACGCTTTCTTCTGTCCCAAATTCATATTCTGTACCAATCGCGCCGCCGGAAACATCCATGCTGTTTATTCCGGCATCTGTTATGAAATACACATTATTTCCATCTGAAACCGCAGAATACACATTGTCTGAAAGCAGACCGTCTGAACTATCATAAGTGGACCAGGTGCCATCAGACAGGCTGTGACAACTGGAGGAGTCATTTGTGTAATCATAACCGACAAAAAGCACTTCATCTGGCAGTACGAGAATGTCAGTTACTCCGTCGATGGGACTGTTTTCGCTGGTATAGTATGTTACACTTCCATCAAAACCATAGGCTGCCAATCCTTCCCAGCCATATGGCATGTAGATTACCTGTTCGGAGATGTCAACAGCAAAAAGACTGCTTCCTCCCTCCTGATGTCCTTCCTCCTCTTGCTTTTCAACAACCAGCACTTCATCCAGCATATCTGAAACAGGGTCGTAGTTGTAAACCGTATTACCACTCAATATCCAGAGAAGGTTTCCATCCACATCAAGTCCTGATATTTTCATTGCTGCCAGCTCGGAGTTGTCAACAGGTTGCATTTCTGCAAAACCGGTTTCCGTGTAAAGCCCGCCGCTGGTTCCTATAAACAATGTATCCCCGAATCTCTCAAAGCCGGTTGCGGGATACTTGCTCTCCAGAGTAAATTCCCCGGACGAGCCCATATCCTCCTGCAGGTATGCCTTGATGTATGCATCTCCCTGGGGCAGTGTACCGCTGTGGTTCAAACGTACCTCATAGTCGATGGTATCGCCCTCGAGATATTTTGTATTCGCAGTCTCGATATGTGGTTCAATGGTTATCCCATCTATTGTTAACGATTGAGAGGTGGAATTACTCAAACCACTGGCTTGATCCTTAACTTCCACAAACAAAACGTAAGGGCCTGACATAATACCTTCAGGGATACCGAACGTCAAATTCACAGAACCGCTGGATGCATTGTGCACCTCTGGAGGAGATGTGGCTATCGTGTTATCCTGCCCGTCAAAGAGGCTCATTGTAAAACTGCCATTCTCAATATTTGAGATATTGGCAGTTACCCCTATTGAGTCACCCTGGAGATATTCATCAGTATCCAAACTCATTTCAAAACTTGCGTCCGGGATATAGATTGACACTGTCTTGCTATCTGTTGAGTCCAATTGATCTGTCAGTTCAAAGATGAAGGTATACGTGCCACTGTCCATAGTGGATGGTACTTCCAGTTCTAATAATTCAGTTTCCCCGGGAGCAATTGCAGATACCTGTCCGCTGGAATTTTCAATAAGAGTGTATCCATCATAGATGCTAAGTTCATAATCTCCCGACAGAGCAATAGTTCCTGTATTCGAAACACTTGCTGTGAGGTTTTGTCCGGGTTTTACGGTTTGGGGTTGCAGTTCAAGACTGTATTCCAGACCTGATACCGGTATCGATTTTGAAAATGTCAGGACACCTCCGCTATTTGCTTCTTCACAGTTGACAAATAAACCAAACGTTGCTGTGGGCAGGTTTTCGGGAAGGGTGTATGTAAGCACCGATTGCTCCCCGACACCAACTGCCGCCTGCTGGGTTCCAAGATCATTGTTACCCAGACGAACTGTTACATTGGACCGGGTATCAATGGCCCCTGTATTATCAATGGTAAGATCTAAAGTATCCCCTGCGGCATACTCTTTCTCCGCCACATCGAAATCAAGACCCAGACCTTCTATCTTCATATTATAATACTTATCAGACCTAACATTGTAACTGCTATTTTCATAACTGAGATGTAGCAGGTAGGCCCCGGACGCAAGGGATGGGTCCAGAGGCAATTCTACAACTTTTACCTCGCCTGCTCCGATCGTTACATTTTCTGCTGTCAGGACAGTTTTCTCATAACCACGCGTCAGTTGTGCTTCCAGATCAACGGTTATCTCAATTCCCGAATTATTAAGTTTTACAGGAATATACATATCCGCCTCAAGTTCTTCCTCCTCCATGGACATATCAAGATCCAGACCCTGGACATGTACAGGGATCAATTGGCGGGTTGTCCGGTCAGTGCCCAGATTTTGAAGATTGAGCCTGAAGTTGTAGTCCCCTGAACTTATCATGGGGACAGGTATCTCGTGAGAGAGGGTTTCATTGGCTGCTATATCAATTTCATCATTATCTGAGTGGCCTAAGAAATAGTAGGAATAACTCATACTGGTATCGGCAGGACCTTCATTTGTAATATTAAAGGACAGGTTGTTCCCTGCTACTATATTTGCCTGCAATGTGGGTGTAAGTTTTGAGTCGCCGCCTGTGTATGAGATGGTACTTGTCTTTAGGGGATTATTCTGTTTGGAACTATTATTGGCACGAAGTTCTACCATAATAGAACCTGCAGAGACATCCGATTCTACGGGTATCGTGTATTCGATATTTTTCCTCTCTCCCGCCTCAAACAAAATACTGCTCTGGTTTTGGAATCCCATATCCGAAGATATGTCAATTATTAATTCTGCAACCGCGTCTCCATTGTTTACAGATACGGTAAGAGTTTCTTCTGTATCCCTGACCAGGGTTGTTGAGGAAAGACGGGTCCAGAGGGTTGGAGAATATACAAAACTGCTTTCCTTTTTATCCACTACTTCTGCGTCTTCCAGAAGTTTGAACGTGGTCTTATGTACGCCGGTGGCAACCCTGTCAAAGGGTATCGATACATTGAGGTTCTTTGTGGTTTCCGATTCAATATCAAAGGTTGTTGTATCGGAATAGTTTATATCGCCATCAGGATTTATGTAACTGGTTTCAAGCACGAGATCACTGAAATTGGTTATCTCCCTATTTTCAATATCTATGCTGAAATTGTTTGTTTCATAAAAACTGAAAGCAGGCTCCTGTGCTACTACTAAATTCAGTACCCTGTCCTTGGCAAGAATATACTGGGAATTGGTTCCTATCAATTTGCCATTGTTTGTAACTTCCACCACAAAATTATAGCTGCCCTTGTTTTGAGGACTGAATTCAATACTGCCGTTGTAAACAGACGTTGCAGTTATGTTTGAAGTTGTGGTTTCCCGTTTGACCAGATTGGATTTTGAGTCATAGATTTTCACATCTATAGATGCATTGGGAATGTTGTCCGTACTCCTCATTATCGTGTAATTTAAGGTATTATTGCTTTTTGTCTTGAAGATATCTCCCGAATCAAATTCAATATCCAGTTTGGGAGAGAAACAATACAAACCAAGAGTTGCGGACCCTATCTTGTTTCCATCGGTATCATAGAGCTTGGACCATAAACGATCATATGTACGTACATTTTCAAGTTTATGATTAAAAGATGTGCTACCCTGGGCTGGCACTTCAAGTTTTTCTTCGAGATTGTACCATGAACGGTCGTCTTTAATTATTCCATAGGCAGGATCATATTCAATCCAGCCGTGATGTGGGAAACAGTATCTTAAAGTGACATTTTGATCAGTATCCCCGTTATTCCAAACCGTTACTGTAAAAACGGCGTCACTTCCGTAAGCAAAACGGTCATTGGTTGATCTTATACTGTAGGTGATATCAGGAGTTGTACTGTATCCTTGGTCAGAGGCAACATATTTTCCAATCGCCATCTTCCTGGCATCATATTCGGTGTATGCCGTGTCGCTTTCATTTACAAGAACATAATCCAGGTTCCATACACCAAGCGTGCTCCCGGTTTTTGGTTTATAGGAGAAATTGATCTGTCTGCTTGCGCCGGGTTCAAGTTCGGGATCCAGATCGATTGTGTTTTCAACCTCGGTATTGCCAAGAGGATCGGTGAACTTGAAAACTACATGTGTGGCTGCAAAATCACCTTTATTGGTTATGTTTACCGGCGTATCAATACTATCTGTTTCAAGCATTGCTTCTACATTGGCCGGATTTTCTGCCCATGCCAGTACGTCACGTACAAGGAGTTCGCCCTGCAGGGTCGAGGCACCGTCAAAATAGGCCCAGTCGTCATATACCGATGTTGCAATTACAGTTCCGTTATAATAATCATATGCAAGCATTGCGGGCATACTATTCTTGTTACGTTTCAAAACAATTGTAGCGTTTTCAGGATAGGACGTGAAATAACCGTCTATGTTTACAGTCAGAGTAGGGGTTGGCTGGCCTGAAACCGCAGGATGATATGTACCGATACTTGCTGCATTGTACAGACAGCTCTGGTCTTCCTGCCATCCCGCTCCTCCCAGGGCACGTGTACCATTGTGAGGAAGGATACTGTATTCATAACCGTGTTGCTGGGCCATTACAAATATGGTTCCTCCGGACGCAGCATATTCTTCTAATTTGTTTTGTATCTGGGTCGATGAATCCAGGCCGTATAAAGAGCCTGAAGGCAAGAATAGTATAGGGGTGTCATGGACAAGCTGCTGGGTATCTGCGACTGCAAAATCCTGCACACGTGTCAGTTTTACAGGTATACCTCTGTTTTCCACCATGGCCTGGGCGGATGCATAGAAACCTTTCTGGAGCATTAACACGTCTGGTGCGAGTTCGAGTTCTTCCTTAATAGCCGTATAATTGTTTACAATTGTGCTATAGACATCCGCCTGGGAATTGCTGAGCTCATAGAGTTTATTTAATTCTGCAGTGTCCGTGTAATTACTTACATTTGCCCTCTCAAGTTGTCCAAGTCTATATTCGTTGAGGTGCACGGGGTTGGTATAGCCTTTTTTGTAGGCATTGCGTATCTGTAGACTTGTTACATCGGTATTGCGAAGTTTGGAACTTGCTACACTGAATGTATCATCCGGATGGTCTCCTCCGGGACTTGAAGGTTCTATAGGATCGTCTTCGGGTTCTGGCAGGTCATCAAGTTCAACTTCATCTTCCAGTTCTATTTCATCAGGTTTCTCTTCATCTCCGGGGAAATCGTCTTCCTCTTCCTTGTCTTTATCTTTTTCATCTTCGTCGACGTCATCGTCTTCCTTATCTTCCTGCTCCTCTTTCACCTTGTCCAGGTCAATCTCTTCCTCTTCTTCGACCTTTTCCTTCTTCTCTTCAAGTTCCTTCTTCTTTTCCTTGAGTTCCTCTCTCTTCTGTTCAAGTTCTTCCTTTTTGATCTGCTCCTTCTTTTCCTTTATTTCTTCCTGGGTTTGTCTATATTCCTTTACGGATTTTTCATAATCGGCCTTTGCATCATAAACATCAATAACTGTTTTTCCAAGTTCTGTTACCCGGTCTGCGGTAAAAGCTGTCACAACAACCAGTCCTGCGGTTGTAGCTGCCGTTACGCCGGCAGCAGCTGTGGGAACCACTGTTGTCACCACATAGCCTGCCGCATTGACCGCACCTGTTACCGCCGTTTTTGCAACACGTGCAACTGTGGATCCTGTTCCTGTTATCGCTTCTCCCACGGTGCTGATTACACCCGTGGCAACTCCGGCAACTTTACCTCCGGTATCGGCAATAACCTTTGCAGTGCCTTTCACAACCGCACCGGCTGCCGAGACACCTGCTTCCAGCCCTGTCTTGAGAGTATCAAGCCAGCCCCATCCCTTGCCATTTGGCCCGTAGTAGGAAGATGCACCTGTTTCGGGGTCAAAAACAATAAAAACACTTCCTGTAAAATTTCCTGCCACCACCTCATCACGGGGTATTATTACAGTGTATCCCGAGTCCACAGCGCTTTTTACAATGGTTTTATCATTTTTGGGGATATTGAGGTTTGATGCGGCATTGTCCCAGTTTGAACTATTAAGGGTTAATATGGGTATACCGTTTTCTCCTGCTATTTTTGGCTCTGTAGAAATCCTCACTCGAATAATTATTGAAACAGAGATAGCCCTATCTATATTATGAATTAATAATTTGAACTTGACTTCTTTAACTTGATTTCTGTATTTTGTT
>JASMTL010000150.1:0-6722 GCA_041694315.1 Methanosarcinaceae archaeon
GAATCATTATCGTCGATATAAACATAAAAATAGGTGGAGAAGCCGGTCAGGGCATACAAACCATAGGATCGGTTCTTTCAAGGACATTTGTAAGGGATGGTTTCTATGTTTACGGAAATCAGTTCTATCTTTCCAGAGTACGGGGTGGACACAATTATTTCCATATAAGGGTGAGTGATCATCCTGTATACACACTGAATGAAAGGATAGACATATTGGTCGCCCTTGATAAACAGACAATTCCTGGGCATATCGAAGAGGTCAAAGAAGGATTCGTACTTGCTGATGAATCCATTGTCGGGGACAACGCAAATGAGAAGGTCGTATCTGTTCCTTTCACAGAGATTGCAAAGGATGTAAGTGGTAAAAAATTATTTTCAAATACTGTTGCTGTTGGGGCTGTATTTGGTTTGCTTTGCTATGATCTTGCAACACTTAAAAAGTTCCTTTCCGAGACTTTCAAAAGAAAAGGTGATGAGGTTGTAGAAAAAAACATAAAAGCAGCAGAAGCAGGTTATGATTGTGTAAAAGATGGTAAATTAGAGGGAATTTGCAACTATAATCTCAACCCACAACCGACTAACAGGCGGATTTTGATAAACGGTAATGACAGTGTGGGGATGGGTGCCCTTGCTGCAGGAGTGCAGTTCCTTTCAGCATATCCAATGACACCTTCAACCGGTGTAATGACCCGTGTGGCAGCACATGCAGATGATTTCAATGCTGTTGTGGAGCAGGCTGAGGATGAGATCGCTGCCATAAATATGGCAATAGGTGCATCCTTTGCGGGAGTGCGTGCCATGACTACTACCTCAGGTGGAGGTTTCTGCCTGATGACAGAAGGACTGGGCCTTTCCGGCATTACTGAGACACCGCTTGTCATCTTCCTGGGCCAGCGTCCAGGACCGGCTACCGGACTTCCAACAATGACCGAACAGGGCGATCTTAATTTTGTGCTTCATGCGGCACAGGGGGAATTTCCCCGTTGTGTGCTTGCCCCCCGGACGGCAAAGGATGCTTTCCACCAGACAATACGGGCCTTCGACATATCTGAAAAATACCAGATTCCGGTCCTGATATTGAGTGACTAGCATCTTGCAGACGGTCTTTTTACCTATGAGAGATTCGATACATCGGGCCTGAAAATTAACAGACATCTTCTGGAAGACAGGGCTGTAGGCAGTGACTACCAGAGATATGCAATTACCGAATCAGGCATATCACCGAGGGCTATACCCGGCCAGAACGGTGCACTTGTGGTTGCGGACAGCGATGAACACAATGAAGCAGGTCATATCGACCAGACCATTGACAACCGTATTCGCATGAATGAAAAACGTCTGCGCAAGGTAGGGGGACTTACGGCTGAAATGCAGATGCCAGCTATTCATGGTATAGGCGGGGCAGATATTTCCCTGATAGGCTGGGGGTCTTCCTATGGGTCTCTTGCTGAGGCAGTTGACATCCTGAATCATGATGAAGTATCCATAAATTTGATTCATTTCAGTGATATTTATCCATTTTCTCATGATACTGTCAGTTTACTGGATGGGTTGAACACCACTATATGCGTGGAAAATAATGCAACAGGCCAGTTTGCACGCCTGCTGCGGGCCGAATTAGGATTTGAAGTTTCAAAGAAGATGTTAAGGTATGATGGCTTGCCCTTTACACCACAATCGGTAATCAGGGAGCTTAAAGGAATGGGGGTGATCTGAAATGGTAACAATGGACGACTATAAAGACGGTGAAACGGAATGGTGTCCCGGATGTGGTAATTTCAACATACTTGAGGCTGTGAAACGCTCTCTTGTGGACCTTGGTAAAAAGCCCCACGAAGTTTTGATGGTATCAGGAATCGGCCAGTCGGGTAAATTACCACATTACCTGAAATGCAATACTTTCAACAGTCTTCATGGCAGGACCCTGCCTCCGGCTACGGGAGCAAAGGTTGCCAATCCTGAACTCACCGTAATTGCAGTGGGAGGTGACGGGGATTCCTATGGTGAGGGAGGAAACCACTTCATACATGCCATACGCCGCAATCCCGATATTACCTTGATAGCACATGACAACCAGATATACGGTTTGACCAAGGGCCAGGCCTCCCCTACAAGTGAAATAGGCATGAAAACCAAAGTGCAGACACATGGTGTTCTCCATACTCCTTTCAATCCCCTGTCAGTTGCCATATCCCTGGATTGTCCTTTTGTAGCAAGAGGGTTTGCCGGAGATGTCAATCACCTTTCATCCCTTATTTCACAGGCGATTTCTCATCAGGGATTTTCCCTTGTGGACATTCTCCAGCCTTGTGTTACCTTCAATAAACTCAATACCTACAAATGGTATCATGACAGAGTTTACAAAATGGAAGACGATGGGCATGACCCTGCAAACAGGATGGCAGCCTTTGAGAAAGCTCTTGAATGGGGTGACCGGATTCCTACTGGTGTGTTCTATAAGCGGGATTCAGAGCCATTCGAGTCCAAACTGGATGTACTGAAAAGCGGGCCACTTATTGCAAAACAATACGATCCCGCACAGCTGGACGAGGTATTTGAGAATTTTTCCTGAAGGTAAGCATGAACCCTAAAACCAACAGGCTTGCCCGGGAAAACAGTCCCTACCTGAGACAGCATTCCACAAATCCGGTTGATTGGTATCCATGGTCATAAGAAGCTTTTGAACAGGCAAGAAGGAAAAATCTTCCTGTCTTTCTTTCCATTGGGTATTCAACATGTCACTGGTGTCATGTGATGGCAGAGGAATCCTTTGAAGATGTACACATTGCCAATCTTTTGAATTCCAATTTCATACCTGTAAAAGTAGACAGGGAAGAGAGGCCGGATGTCGACGAGTTCTATATGGAAGTCTGCCAGGCAATGAACGGCAGTGGTGGCTGGCCGCTGACCATAATTATGACACCTGAAAAAAAGCCTTTTTTTGCAGCCACTTATATACCAAAAGAAGCGGCAATGGGACAGATGGGCTTATCCGATCTGTTGATGCAGGTTACAAATATCTGGGACAATAAAAGGGATGAGATAAGACAACAGGCATCACAGCTGGTTTCAGAAGTCAATAATGTACCTGTCGGAAAGGAGCCGGTAACCCTGTCCATTCTGGAGGATGCTTTTTACGCACTTCTCGGTATGTTTGACTGGAGGAATGGGGGGTTTGGCCCGGCTCCCAAATTTCCTTCTCCTTCCATACTTATCTTTTTGCTAAACCATTGGAAAACAGATAAGCGACCGCAGACCCTCACAATGATAGAAAATACCCTCTCCTCGATGGCAAATGGGGGAATTTTTGATCATCTGGGCGGAGGTTTCCATCGCTATTCTACAGATGCCAGCTGGAATATTCCGCATTTCGAGAAAATGCTCTATGATCAGGCAATGCTTGCGATTGTTTATCTCATGGCTTATCAGGGAACAGGGAATGTGCATTACAGGGCCGTGACTGATTCCACAATTTTCTATATGGGAACAGTACTTCGCCATTCAGGAGGTGGATTCTATTGTGGGGAAGATGCTGACAGTGAGGGTCAGGAAGGCTTATTTTATCTGTGGTCCAGAGGACAAATTGAAGACTCTGTTGGGAAAGAAGATAGTGATTTTTTCCTGCAGTTCTATGACCTAATTCCTATTGATGTTGAAGGGTCTGAAAATGCAGGAGTATTGCGCCGGAATGAATATACTATAAATGACACTTCAGATGCAAAATTAAAAGAAATAAGAGCACGCTTCTTATCCCTTCGCAGTGAAAGGATCAGGCCGTCTCTTGATAATAAGATTCTCACAGACTGGAATGGGCTTGCAATAGCTGCCCTTTCAATGACTTCCAAAATTTGTGGGGATGTTTCCAGCCTTAAAAAGGCCAGAGAAAGTGCTTCTTTTATTCTCTCCTATATGCGCAGGGATGATGGAAGGCTGTATCACCGTTTCCATGAAGGTAATTTTGGGATTGATGGTTTTCTGGATGACTATGCTTTTCTGGCATGGGGATTGATCGAACTTTATGAAGCTACATTTGAGACAAAATACCTGGAAACAGCAATTGAACTTGTGGATGTAATGGTTGATGTATTCTATGATGCAGAGCAGGGTGGTTTTTTCTTCTCTGCATCAGATGCATCTGACATCCCTCACAGGACAAAAAAAGTCTTCGATGGCCCCTATCCAAGCGGGAATTCAGTGGCTGTATACAATCTCTTCTGGCTATTCCATATTACCGGTAATGTGCGCTACAGTGAGTTAGCCCGTACAACCCTGTCCTGCTTTGGTGGAATGCTGAAGCGTTCTCCACCGGCTTATAGCTATATGTTAACCGGCCTTATGCTTGAAGAAGAGGTGACCCTTGTGGTAATCGTTCCAGATCCTGAAAAAATCGGGCTTAAGGAAATGATAGATGTGGTAAGGAAAAATTACCTTCCCCAAACAATATTGTTATTGAAAAATCCCGGGTCTGCCAGAGGTCTGGCAAGGATTGCTCCTTATACGTTTGATATGGATGTAAAAGAAGGGAGAACTACAGCTTATGTCTGTAAAGGACAAAGCTGCACTCCGCCTATCAACGATCCCCGGGAACTGGAAAGCCTGTTGCTTTGATCTCTTAAAAGTACAGGGCGTCTTTTGGACAGGCTTCCACGCATCGGCCACATTTTATACAGTCGGGATTGTTGCCTATATCCCTGACCGTAAGTTCCATGGGGCACACTTTTTCGCATTTCTTGCAATCTATACAAAGTTCATCTGCCATTTTAAGCTGGTAGCGGTCTCCACCGATTATTCTTTGCGCAGTTCCCATGGGACACACCGTACACCAGGCTCTGGAATTGTAAAATCCACCAAGCAGGATTGCTACTACAGTTGTCACGATACACATGGATGCCAATATCACACCGATCTTTTCGAGCATATTTCGGGTGGCAAATACAACAGATACCCTGTATATCATTAATGACATAATCAGGATGAAAAGAGGCACTCTTACCCACAAACTTCTGAGAACACCGGGTATGTTCTTTTTCCTCGAGATTTTGTTCAGTACAAAATCATTGAAACTTCCACGCGGGCAAAGGTTTCCACAGAACCAGCGTCCACGGAATAAGGCAGTAATCATCAGGGTTAGCATAACTACAGCCATGACGTATCCCAGGTATGGATACCACAATCCTCCAAGTGTAACAATAAGTACGAGTACCCACAAATAACGTGTTATATTTAACATGTTACCATGCCTCAAGTTCTTTATCGACTTTGTTTACCCATTTATGTACAATTTGCATAATAATTTCCTTTATTTCGTTTTTTTCCTTCAGTTTGTAAATATAGGTGTATCCTCCACGATCCAGGTTTGTTTGGGATTTGGTAAGGATTTCTTTCTCATGTAACTTTTTAACGGACCTCTGGACTGTTGAAAGGTCGAGCCCGGTGTTATTTGCTATATCTTCGGTATTTACCCATTTTTCCGGAGTATCAAAGAATAACCCGATGACCTTCATATCGGCTCTTGTAAGATTCAGGGCACATTTGATGACATCGTTTAAACGGAATTCTTTGCAGGCAAAATCTATCATTCCAATACCTCTTATTAATTACAGTACTGTTTATAATTCACAGTCTATATAAGTGCTTTTAACAACTGCTTTCTGGTGCCAAAAAATAGCAGTACTCATGATATTACGAGATATATTTATCAATAATGTATATTATGAAGTAGCAGGCGATTACCATGAGCGGTCGTGAATATATGCTAGGCAACGTTGCCATTGCCCGCGGTATTGTAGAAGGGGCTGTGGACGTTGTGTCCGGTTACCCAGGGACCCCTTCTTCTGAAATTGTGGATACTCTGGCTTCTATGAAGGAAAGGGACTTCTATATTGAATGGTCCGTAAATGAAAAGGTTGCAATGGAAGTGGCTGCAGGAGCCTCTATGGCAGGTGCCCGTTCCGTGGTTACCATGAAACACGTGGGGCTGAATGTAGCTGCTGATCCCCTGATGACTCTGGCATATATGGGTGTCAAGGGAGGCATGGTTATTATAGTGGCCGATGACCCTTCCTGCCATTCTTCCCAGAACGAGCAGGATACCCGCAGGTATTCCGTGTTCTCACAGATTCCCTGCCTTGAGCCATCAACCCCCCAGCAGGCCAAGGATATGATTCCTTATGCCTTTGAATTATCTGAAAAATATGAAATACCGGTAATCTTCCGTTCCACAACACGGATTTCCCACGGCAAGTCTGATATCGAACTTGCTCCTGTCAGGCAGAAGACAGGTGAAATCAAATTTGAAAAGAATCCTGACCGCTGGGTAATGGTTCCCAAAAATGCAAGGGTACGACATCCTCACCTGCTTTCGATCCAGCAGGATATTCGCGGCGAGCTTGAAGTTTCCGGCTGGAATGAACTTTCCATAGAAGCAGGAAGTAATGTGGGTATCATTGCTTGTGGAACAGCTGCGGTTTATGCAAAAGAAGCGCTTGAACGGCTTGGTATTACTGCTTCTTTCTTGAAGATAGGGACGTATCCAATTCCAGAAGACAGTGTTCGTCAACTTCTCGCGAAAACAGAACAGGTAATTGTGATAGAGGAACTTGAACCTGTTATTGAGGACCAGTGCAAGGTAATTGCAAGAGATGTAGAGTTTGAAACTGAAATCGTTGGCAAAGCAGATGGCCTTCTTCCCCGTACAGGTGAATTCAATGTTGATATTTG
>JASMTL010000151.1:0-8733 GCA_041694315.1 Methanosarcinaceae archaeon
GAACAGGAAAAAAGACTGGAAATTTTTCAAAAACCCTTGAGTATATTCCAGGCCGAACAATACGGGGAATGGTGGGGTATTACCTATACAATAATAACAAATCTCTATTCAACGCCCTTCGCATCAATGAAGATGAGGATATGAGTCAAACTGGAGTATTCTTCAAAAACGCTCTGCCGATTAATAAAGGTAAGTCCACACGAGCCTGTCCTGTATCATTTAAGTGGTGCAAAAAATGTGGTCATATGATTGAACCTGACAAAAAAGAGTGTACCAATACAGTGGAAGACAGACCGTGTTTGCATGAAGGGAAAAAATATGGAGGCTTTATTACTGCTGATTCGTTTGAAACAGGGGAACTTGAAAGCGTCTCGGTGAATACACAGATTTCTACAAAATGTCCGATTACACGAGATGGTAATACAAGTCCTGGACCATATGATGACATTGCTCCCTATAACATAGAGAGTATTGTAGAGGGTACAGAATTCGAATTCCAGTGTATTGTTGAAGATGAATATGTAGATGGTTTGAAAGAAGCATTGAATGAATCTGGTATATTTGGTGGACTGGGTGGTTTCCGCTCCCGTGGATATGGAACTGTGACATTTTCCAATTTCAATGCAACTCCTGCATCTGATATGATTCAGGAAAAAGCCAGTAATATCTCGCAATTCAAGAATGCAATGATGGTTACTAATTCTCCAATGATTCTCAGGGATGGTGAAACTTCCATTATAGGCTTTGATGAGAATTTCGAACAATATGTTTCTAAAAGTTGTGACATTTGCGCCACTCAGGGAAATTTCAAAATTGTGAGTGGAGATAAGGGTTCACAGAAACTCAATGAAGGTATTGCACGTGGCTGGTCCATTAAGGAAGGTAACAAGGTTTCCGAGATCATTCCCTGTATTGGAATGGGTAGCTGCGCAGTGGTTGAAGGAGACCCTGAAGTCATGGCAACTCTGGAAGTCTATGGAATCGGGGAGATGATCAACAGTGGATATGGTGACGTGTATTTCATGGAGGGTCATCTATGAGCAGCAATTTGATCGAAATCAATCAATATGCCTGGGAACTGGCAACACTGGCCATGTGGAAAGCTGGAAAAGAACTTAAAGCGTATTCTACTGACCAGATTCGCAGAATTGTAGCAGCTGGGAACTCAGGCAACATTAACGATATCAAGAATATTATAGATCAATATTCACCTGCTCCCCCTCAGGGGAAGAAAGAGTACCAGGCTCAGGGTGAAATCCGCGCAAAACGCCAGAAAAATAAGGACTTTGGGAATAATTTGATTCAAGTTATATCTGAAAGAGATGTAGAAGATATACAGCGTTTGTTACAATATGTATTATGGAATATAAAAATTCTTGAATATGCTTACAAGAAATCTGAAGATAAATTTATAGATGAAATTGCTCTGGAGCTTGATTGTGAATATGTAAATAAAGAAAAGATTACGGGTAATTTAAAGCAATTCATAGATGATAACAGAAGGAAAGGTAATTCCAGGGATAAAAGGAGGAGATAATTATGACTGTTGAGTTCAATAGAGATGAGTTGGGGAGTATAGTTCTGGATTCGTATGAACTTATGCTGGAAATTCCGTCTCCCAATAAAAAAGGAGATAAATACGAAATTCCTTCCAGGGGCAAACTGAAAAATCTTCCTGAAGCACTGCGGGAGTTTGAAGATCCACAATCTGCAATATTACATTTCACAAAAAGTGCATCTTATTTTTTACCACGTTCTGATGCTAAATTGAGTGACTATTTGCAAATGTTGCTCTCCAAAGTTCAAAAAATACAAAGGGAAGAATCTGATCCTGAAAAAGTCAGGGAAAGAATACGATATCTTATAGGATACAGTAACTGGAGTATGGATGCGGTTTGTAATATATTCGGGATGTCTGCCAGTGATCAGCAAGTACGTGAGAGGGTTCACACCATGGTCAATGCCGAACTTGGCCTTATTGACAGAGAAAAAGATGTTGACATAATCGTTGACCAAATTATGAAATGGAAATCAAACAATCCCAGGGGAAGATAATTATGTTCAGAAAACTGGTGGACAGAGCAATTTTGCAGTATAAGGTCACTACGAAATCCGATTTACATATCGGGGGTCACACTACTGTTGAACCTGCAGAGGTTGACAATCCTGTAATCAAAAATACGGAAGGTTATCCAATCATACCAGGTAGCAGTCTTAAAGGTGTAATGCGAACCGAAGTGGAGCGATTGCCTAAAGGACTGGATATTAAAGTATGTGATGTATTTGATAATGAAAGTTATGGAGGCTGTAATGAGTGTCCAGTTTGCTACCTTTTCGGAGGCAAAGATTTGGCATCATCGATACGCATTAAAGATGCAGTTGCCGATAATAAAAAGACATTGATCAGAGATAGTGTAGCCATTGACCGCCAGACAAGGAAAGCCCGTGATGGTGGCAAATATGATATAGAGGCAGTTCCCAGGGGTACAATATTCAAGGGAACAATAACAATAGAAAACACAGGAATTGAATCGGATGGTTATCTCTATGACCATGCAAAACTTGGTGGATTACTCGGTCTGATCGATTTTTTCAATGCATGCAGTGGAAACATAGGTCATGCTGTGTCCCGAGGATTTGGGGAAGTGGAAATTGAAATCGAAAAACTCAATCTGATTACAGCACAGGATTATCTTGACGGCAAATATGAAGGAAGCGAATATTCTCCACAAACTGATGAATATCAGGATTTAAAATCAAATGCTGCTGCTGACTGGTCCAAATTTGTAAAGGAAGATAAGCATGTCTGTCAAGAGGGATGATAGTGACCGATTATAGCATCTTTCAAAATCGATGGCAAATAACTGCCAGGTTAACACTGGTTACACCTCTGCGTATCGGTGGTGGACAGAATGCAGGTGCATATTCTCTCTCACAGAGTCCAGTACTCTTATCCTATGATGCCCAGACAAAAAAACCCGACCCGTATATACCAGGCAGCAGCCTTAAAGGTGTATTGAGAAGTACGGTTGAAAGAATAATACGTACTTTCAATGAAAACAAATCCTGCATTGCTGTAAGTAATAAAAGAGATAACAATTTGCTTTGTGGAAAAGAGGATTGTATTCCCTGCTCAATATTTGGATCACAGAAAGAAGGTGCCAGTATTAGGGTACAGGATGCACATCTTTCCGATGAACTAAATCAGAACCTTGCTCTGGGAGAACGTCCACACTGTGCAACCCGCTATAAAAAAAGGGGACACGAATATGTGATGCAAACCAGAAAGAAAGGCAACGGACAAGTACCAAATGCAAATCCTCGCTTTGAAGAAATTGTAACAGCAAACAATTCGTTTGATGTCACTATTAATCTTGATAATGCAAACGAGCAGGAAGTTGGTTTTGTATTACTTGCCCTGAATGAATTCAACCATAAGAGATGCTGTCTTGGAGGAGGGACATCTAGAGGAAACGGGTTTGTAGATGTAAATCGGGTTAGGGTTGCAAAAAAGAGTGTTGACAATGATGATGATGCCTTGTTTCAGGTGAAGACAGAACAAATGGACCCTATTATGTTCTGTAATGCAGCAAAGAAGTACCTGAAAAATATAGATAACGGTGAGGATACATGTCGTAGAGATTTCGATGTATACTATCGTGCTTATTCTACCGATAAATTGGAAGGCAATGTGGTTGTTCCTTATGAGATTATTACAACGAAGGATTTCCAGATGCCAGGGGCAGATGAGGCTACCGTAACCAATCAAGGGGTACCAATAATACCAGGTTCAACCATCAAGGGATTCCTTCGACATACATTGATTTCTAATGGAGAGGATACAGATACCATAGACGAGTTGTTTGGTGCCTCTGTGGGTAATAACCAACATCGTTCAAGGATTTTAATCTCCGATGCATTTCCACTAGAACAATTTGCTTCTAATGATATAATTCCTAAAAATACAAGCCTGAACCTCTGGATGGTTTTTGATAATATTGAAAGGCACGAAGTTGAACTTATTAGCAACATCCTGAAAAAAGAATGTACAATTACAGGAAAAAGGGTTGCCGATCCAAACAAAACGGGAAAATCTTCACGAAATGTTGTGAAATTTCAGCCAGTATTACCAGAAAAATTTGAAGCAAACAAGTTCCTGGAATTAATGGTATAAATATGAAATACTGGTTGGCTTTTATTGGTTCGAGCCCCTTTGCTGTAATCAATACAATCTGGGCGGCCTGCAGGGAAGAAGGTTATGTACCCGAACATGTGAAGTTCCTTACAAACAGGGAACTTAAAGAAGAGTGGAAGGACACTATTGGCAATTGGGTTCCCACACTTCTTGAAAAATATGGTGTAACCGATCCCCTCTACTCCACCAAGAATATTGTAGAAACTGATTTTCAGGATATTTATGCTAAATATCGTTCCCTTCTTTCTGAAATCGGTGAAAAGGATGAGGTTGCTGTGGATATCACGCCTGGGCGAAAATATATGTCAGCCATATCGATGGAAGTTGGACTGGAGATGGGGGTGGATCATGTATATTACATGCATCTATCAGATAACAGGTATCAGAATTCTCCGTATCCTTTAATTCCAAAACATCGCCATACATTGATTGATATGAAGAAAGAATTCTATGATAATACATCGGTTGGGGAAGATGAATGATAATACCAAAACAATATTTGATTGGTTTGCTTAATGTTTTATCTGAAACTTCCAGTCAATTGAAGGTGGATTATCCTCCTCTAGGAAATCTTTTGGATATCAGAATTGGTGAAAAATGCGAAATAACTGCTATTTCCCGAGAAGATTTCAGAACAAGCAGAAGTAATGCATTACGTCTCTATCGGAATGATAATTTCTTGTCTCGGGAAATTCCTGATCATAATGACTTTAAAATATGTATGTATGCCTCATCCCTTTTAAATTCGGAAAACGAATCCGTACTTGAACAAGAATTACAGGATGAAGGCAAACGTAACTTATTGAAGGGTGACAAGCCTCTTTTTATTGGATACGATACAAATTCCTTACGTCACAGAAGCAACCTTTTAGTTCAAAACACATTATCCAAATTGTCCTTGGCGGATTCTCCAAACATTGGCTTTTGCCTGAGTGAGGTTGTTAAAAGAGAATTGCGTAATCAATGGGATGATAAACATAAAAAATCAGCTATCGACAAACTCTGTGCGTTACATCCACAGGCTACACGTTTTCTGAACCAGCATCCTAAAACTGCCCGTATGGCTCGATTGGGTGCAGTCGAATACAAACATCTGATGACCCAATTAAATTGTGAAGAGATCAACGGGAAAGGCCTTGGGGATAATAATATCATTCAATCGTATGAATTTTTTAGAGATAAGCGTAATGTGGACCTTCTTCTGATAAGTGGTGATAATGATTTTACTGCAATGGCACATGAGGAAAAGATACGTTCTGTGTACATGAAACAGCCATACAATTATGACACTAACTTTGAGTGTCAGTGGGAAGATCTTGTTGAATTGCTTTATTGCATGGCAATAGTATTCGGTCATATACGTCTGGACCATATTGATATATATGGAATATGGACAGGCAAAAATGAGGACGATTGGGACGATTACAGAATTTCTGTTAAAACAGATGATCCTTCTATTTTCAAGGACCTGATCATTCTCGAACAAAGTTCCAAATTGCCTATTTGATTTAAGGAAGTGCTTTCTGATGGTTAATCAAAGAGATATAGAAAAAAGGGTAAAAGACAGTACAGATTGCCAATATGTACTGGACAGGATCTCGGATTTTGAAAATTCAGATGATAGGACTCAGCTGGTATCCATATCAAAGGAATTGTTTCCCTATGAGAAGAAGTATCTTCCAGAATACACAGGCAATTGTGACGTGTTGATATGCACGGTGGGGATGCGTGAGGCTCCTATAATTTTATCCCTGATTTCTGTTAAACCCAAAAAAAGTATCCTTTTGCATACCCAGGGTTCAGAGCATGTGGCTGACAAAATCTTGACTGATCCAGATATTGAAAAATTGAATATTGAATTTGAAAAGATAGATATTGATGATCTGGATGCTGCACATAATTATAATGTATTAAAAAATGAAGTACTTCCACAAATCGGTAATCGACAGAATGTAAGAATTGATCCTACCGCTGGAAGAAAGATTATGGGTACTGCAGTGGGATCATTTGCCTTCTTTTTCAGGATTCCGATGATATATTTGCATGCCGAAGAAAAAATGGGTATCAGTGTTCCTTTTACGGGTAAGATCTGTGATATAGAGAATCCCTATGATTACTATGGGGATGTGGATATGCAGATATTGAAAGCAAATTTCGATAATGGGTATTTTGATGCTGCAGCAGAGGTATGTGAACAATTAGGAGGAAAAGTCAAGGATCTTGCTCTGGGTAAGAAACTGGATTTACTGCAGGATTTTATTCAGGTGTACTGTGACTGGGATAGGTTTTTACATAGCAGTTTTGCCTCCAGTGCAAAGGAGCGAAAAGATGAATCCTATCTTTCAGACAGGTTAAAATCTGTTTCAGAAGATTGTGAAAGATATGGAATCAGGCTTGTCAGTGAAGATGACCTTAAACAAAACATTGAGTTCCTTGAAGAGATTGAAAATCACTGGAAACCTGGTGCCAATATCGTGGATAAATTCCGTTTGTTTGATCTTTTCCAAAATGCCCAGCGCAGAGCCCTCCAAGGTAAGTATGACGATGCAACAGCCAGGTTATATCGCTGTCTTGAAATGTGTGCGGCTCTTTTGATAGAAAAGGAAGGCGTTTGCGACATCAACAAGATTGATTATGAAAAATTTGCAGCAGATCATGGTATGACTAAAGAGGATTTGTTTGCCAGGTTCAAAGAAATTTCTAATTTTGATAGTCCAAGGTCACCTCCTGGACTGAATGATATTATGACAATATTACAGGTAATCAATGTTCCATCTGCACATATGTATGGTCGTATGAATAGTTCAGATGAGAACGGAGAAAACCTTAGAGATAAAAGAAATCGCTCTTTGCTTGCACACGGTACAAATCCAATTACCAGGGAAGATTACAATGTACTTTTTAATGGGACTGAAAAAATAATTGCCAGTACCCTTGGCAAAAAAGAATTCAAACAATTAGCCAGACGGTCTGATATCCCCAAACTGCTGATCTGATATGAAATCCTCAACACCTTCTACGCTCCATATATCTGGATATGGAAAAAAGCTGAAAAAACGTAATAATTCACTGGTGGTGGAATGGAAAGAGGGAGAGAATTCTGAAAAAGCATCTTTTACCCCCTCCAAACTTGAGGATGTGATACTTTCAGGAGAACATTCCATAAGTACTGGTGCCATAAGGTTGCTTTTCGAGAATAATGTAAGCCTGTCTTGTATGGATAGTTTTGGAAATCCGATCGGGTACCTGTTTCCACATGCCTACTGCCAGTATATGGACATATGGGAAAAACAGCTTTCAATAGATTCTATTCATAAACTCGATATTGCTAAAAATATATGTCTGGCAGGAGCAACTAACAAAAAGAGTATACTGCAAACGATACAAAACAGTCGGAATGTAGAATTGGGAGAGTTTGTTGCCAGTATTGAAAATATCATAGATAAGATGTATGACGTATCCCATACTGATTCCCTGATGGGTTATGAAGGCAGTGCTGCAAATGCATATTTTGAGGCTCTTAAACTGATTATTCCTGCTAGATTTGAATTCGAACGCAGAATAAAACATCCTTCCCCTGATCCTGTAAATGTGTTGTTAAGTTATGGATACGGTATTTTGTATTCAAAAATACGTGCAGCTATTAACAAAGCCAAATTGAATCCATACCGTGGTGTGCTTCATTCAAATTACAGAAATCAGGAAGGACTTGTGTACGATCTGATTGAAGAATTCAGGCAACCTGTTGTTGACAGAGTTGTACTTACCATGATCGGCAGAAATCAGGTGCATATTGATTATTTTTCAAACGAAGGTGGGTTTTGCAGGATAGACAATAGTTTCAAGAAAATCTTTGCAAATATGATTTTTTCCAGACTTGAAAGCGAGACGATCTACAGGGATGGAAAGAAGACTTTCCAGGACATTATTGACCTGCAGGCCATCGAGTATCAAAAGGCAATTGTTGAAGGTTACGAGTATGAACCCTTCATGTACAGAAGGAGGTGATTGTTCCTGCCTTCAAAATATATTGTTGTGGCATATGATATTGAGAATGACAGGACAAGATTGCAGATTGCCGATATCCTTCAATATTATGGTTTAATGAGGATTCAGTATAGTGTTTTTGCAGGTGAAATTCCTTCGAATAAAATAAATGAATTGTCCTCCCTACTTTTTGGCAATAATTTAGCAGAAACAGATAATATCACAGTATTTCCTTTATGCAGGGAATGTCAGGATAAGGTTCTTACATTAGAACCATTGCCTCAGGAAATCAAACATCTGTCATTATGATGTACAGACCTTTATAAGTGGTTGAGTAAAAAGGAGGTCTGTACACATATATTATCATTTGTAGGCATCAATGATAGAAATCTTGCCTTAAACGGACATCGACTTTATATTAATATTTTTTTGATGATGGCACTTGATAGTGTTTTACTGATGTTAACAGCGTTAATTTTCACGACGCCTCCTGCTATCGATTGTACAGACCTTTTTAAAGGGTACTGGCAAATTGAGGTCTGTACACTACC
>JASMTL010000152.1:0-3152 GCA_041694315.1 Methanosarcinaceae archaeon
ATCATATCCACATTCTGGGGTTTCTGGGAAACTTTTATAGTGCCTTCTGCAACCTTGCTGAAATATTCATACATAGAGGTTCCTGAATAATATTCAAGCACCTCATCCCAGCTTCCTTCCTCACCACCAAAATTGGGGATCATGTTTCCTGAAAGAATCTGCACACAGGTACTTTTACCGATACCATTGGGCCCCAGAATACCGGTTACCCTGCCGGTTTCAACTGAAGGCAGGCCATAGAGTGCAAAGCCATTGGTACCATAGCGATGGATTGGTTTATCCAGTTCCTCGGGCAGGCCAATGATCATAATGGCATCAAAGGGGCATTTATTGACGCATATACCACAACCCACACACATTTCTTCTGAAATAATGGGTTTCCCGTCTTCTCCAAAAATGATGGTTTCATCGCCTGTCCTGACGCGGGGACAATATTTCTCACACTCGTGGCTGCATCTTCTGGGCTGACATCTATCTTTATTCAGTACTGCAATTCGCATATCAAAATACCTGCCAGACAAGAGTGGATATCAGTTCAAAAGTAATGTCCATGTGACAAGGCAAAAATCAATAACTATGAACTCTACGTAAAACCAATCTTTCATACCAAATTCCTTGGTATCGATATTGATCTTTGGGTAAATCAGGCGCTGGGCGTAATAGGCAAGTATTGCAACAATTACAAGGATAGCATACCATTTTGTGTCCGCTCCTATTCCCAGTACGTTGAATGCTATGATACCTGCGAAAATTCCTATAAAAGCAGCAACTGCAGTCTTCACGATACCCTCAACATGAGCTGCTCTCTTCTCCTCGGGGGTCATGACCTTCGTAGCTGTGGCCACTTCTGCAGCAGAAGCCTTTTCCCCTTCAGCAGGCTTATTTTCCTTTTTTGATTTATTTGCTTTATTTTTCAAGGGGCATCTTCTCCTGAATGAATATTATAAATGAACATACAACACAATAACCTATATAAACGTTTATTCATAGGTGATCACCTATTACATAAATTCATTGCTGACAACATTATTGATATCCGCAAGGCAAACGGCATCATAACCCAATGAATTCAGATGACAAGCAAATCTAGAGGGACGATGTCCCCCGGGATGATAAACAACCACAAATTCAGGATCGATATCCAGAACCATTTTTTCCAGGCCTGAAGCATCCAGGTGGTCGCTGATATTAATGGAAGGAAACCTATGGTCCCGGCGTCCTGTAATCATGTATTTGGACATATAAAGGGGAAGTTCTTCGAGTTTGCCCGGAGAAACAACATTGACTCCAGCTCCTGCACCCATTGAAACAAGTTCACCTGCATCCTCAAGCAGGTTTTGTGTAAGTTCCTGCGACTTATCATCCATCCCTATTGGCCCTTCATAACCTGATTGCCTGATCAGTCTGACAACTCTTTGCGCCTTCCCGAAGGGATACGCGCCAAATGCTACATCCTGGGGAGATTCAAGAGCCGCATATAATCCTTCCAGGTCATCCTCAAAATAACAGGAAAGGTCAGCAGGATCTCCATAATTTGCCTCGGTTATGAGTACATCACAAGAGGGAAGATTTGAGGCATCCTTCACATCACCTGTTGCAAGAATACGCATCCCATTTTCATTTTCCCACCCAAAGGCCACAGAACCATCGGTGTGATGGGTTGGATAGGTCTGGATTTTTACTCCCCTATGCTCAATAAGCCCATTTTCCCCTGTCAAATTGCCTTTAAAGTTACGACTATGCCGTACCTCCAGGGCATTCATGGTTTTTTCCGTGCATATTGAGCACTCAGAAAGCATTGCTGAACTTCCATGATGGTCAGAATGGGCATGGGTTATCAAATAAGCGTCTGGCTGCGGATATTTTGCCGCAACCCTTGTAGAATCAATAAAAAAAGAGCGCAAATTCCCTTCTTCACTTCTGAACTTTACAGCCAGATGGGGCTTGAAACTTCCACGGGCGTTTTTTTGCCTATACGGCATCATACCCATCCTGACCAAACGCTGCACTTGTAATACCTCAGGACAGGAAAGGATTACAACTTATTTACCATTTCCGAAAAAAGAAGATAAAAGAAAAGGAGAATGTATCAGAACAATTTATTCAGTTCAGCACTCAGTATATCGGCACTGGTTACACCGGTATACCTTTTAATTTCCGAACCATCTTTTTCGATGATTAGGGTAGGTACCGCATGAATTCCATATTTCCCGGCAAGATCCGGACTCTGGTCCACATCAACTTCCTTAATATCGACCTTGTCGCCGAGTTCCTTCTCCAGGTTCTCAAGAATTGGTTTCTGCATCTTGCATGGGCCACACCAGGTGGCGCTGAAATCATATAATACAACATTACTCATCCGATATCACCTTGAATATTACCATATATATCTACAACAGTATCTTTGAAATGCTTTACCGTGGGTTGCACGGTGTTGCACCAACCATACAAAATCATGTTTTTATCCTATATAAATTTGCTGGTGCAAGAATCAGGGTTTCGATGTACCGTTCATACGAATATTGCTATAATACATACATTCTTCCCTGGAAAAGAGAGGCATAGGCACATCTACATCCACCAACATTACAGGTGCATTCCTCACAATTACGCAGGGTACACTTTCTCCACCCTCACCCATTACAAGCTGGCAGGCAGACATAATATTATCAGCCACAGCCTTATGAGTGATATGAAGGATATTTCCAAACAGGTCACTCTCTCCCCGGGCATCCTCGACCGGAATTATTCCGGAGGTACCAAGCGCCACACCCACACACCCCAGGCGCAGGGGCTGGGTGCGACTGTCACCCACAATTACACCGATATCACATCCAAATTTTTCCCTGAGTCCTTTCCTGATAACTGACGCACTTTTATCGGCATCCTCGGGAAGCAGGACAACGTGGCCTGCCGGGGCATTGGAACCATCAATTCCTGCGTTGGGAGAAAGATTTCCTTTAGTTATAGTCAATGCGGCACCGGGCACTCCTCCGAATACTTCATCACATTCCTGCAACACCAATTCCATTTCCCGTGGATCGAGGCTGTAGCGGTGGGCCAGTTTCAGTGCCTTTTGTGTGGGACTTATGTCTGAAAGGTTCACTATCCTTCCTTCAGATGTAGCAACTGCAGATTCGGCCAGCACTACC
>JASMTL010000153.1:0-6284 GCA_041694315.1 Methanosarcinaceae archaeon
TCGGTCGATTCCAAAGAAATCAGCGCAAAACAATTCCGAGTGGCCATAGATACGGGATGTGGTGCAGGTTCTCTCACACTACCCTTCTTATTGCGTAAACTGGGATGTGAGGTCATAACGATAAACGCACAGCCGGATGGCACTTTTCCCTGGAGAAATCCCGAACCAACACCCGATGTACTGGGAGAACTCAGGGATATTGTCAAAAATTATGATGCTGACCTGGGAGTTGCCCAGGATGGGGATGCAGACAGGGCGGTCTTCTTTGATGAAAATGGTACTTTCATTGATGAAGAAATACTGCTTTCCATGATGGCAAAATATGTGATATCGGGTAAAAAGGGACCAATCGTGACACCTGTCAGTTCGTCCCGGCGCATGCTGGACATTGCAGAAGAAGCAGGCGTAAAACTCCACTGGACGGCCGTAGGATCCATTAATGTAGCACGCAAGATGATGGAAATAGACGCTGTTTTTGGTGGAGAGGGCAATGGAGGGCTTATTTTCCCGCAACACCAGTACTGCAGGGATGGCGCAATGGCCTGTGCTAAATTGCTCGACATAATGGCAGCGGGAGTGAAACCTTCACAGATGGCTGCAAATGTTCCAGAATACCATAATGCCAAAACAAAGGTAAAATGTGGTAATCTGAAAAAGACAATTGAAAACGTAGCCATCCGCGTACAGGGAGAAGGAATTGAGATTGATACCACCGATGGTTTCAAGATATGGTATGAAGACGGCTGGTTACTGATACGCCCTTCAGGCACCGAACCAATTGTCAGGATATTTGCCGAAGCTAAAACTGATAAAAAAGCAAAAGAGCTGCTGGAAAGAGGGGAAAAGATAGTACTGGCTTCAATCCAGGATTAAACGAATCAGGGTTTGCCGCAGGATTCACCGCAAATAATACCTGTGGCAATGAGATGTGCAACCCTCAAAGGCTCAGGAATATTGCTACGGGTAGCACTTAACTGGACTATCTTGGTGGCGGAAATTTCATCGATGCCTGCACACTGGATGTAAACCGGTGTATGGGAATGTGAAGTTACCACACGGGATATCCTGCCTGCTTTTTTTATTATTCCAAACCTGTCATCCGGATAATCCAGGTGAGACAGGGCTTTTTTCATGTTCTCAAAATCAGGCATCGAGCGCATCAGCACAATCACACCCATTCCTGTAGATTCGTTTAAGCGCACGATGTCAATCGGATTGAAACCGCCGTATGTGACTCCATCCAGCATTATCACACGCACCTGATTTTTGTGTTTGCTGGCTGAGATCATCTCTATTAATGAATCGGTAGCATCCATACCATCCCTGGTAATGTAGGTGGATAACACGCCGTCAAGCCACATTCCCCCTCTGAAAAAAGTCCCTACCACAAGTATACGGTCACTTACCAGCGCTGAATCATCAATACCCAGAATCCTTATTTCCGGTTTTATATGAAAAAAAGAAAAGGGTATACCCCCTTTTTAAACAAACATTGAGCCCGGATGCTCATTAACCTGAGGTTGCCTGGGCTTTAGGACCTTATCGATGGCAGCCATAAAGTCAGCCATTGCCACACTATCACGATCATTGCGTACAGCAAACATACCTGCCTCGGTAGTCAGTGCATGCAGATCCGCACCACTTGTATTTTCTGTAAGAGTGGCAAGTTTGTCAAAATCCACATCCCGGGCAAGGGAAAGCCCTCTGGAATGAATCTTAAGTATCAAACTACGTGCTTCTTTATCCGGCATCGGGACCTCGACCATCCTATCAAAGCGACCCGGACGGATTATGGCAGGATCCAGGATATCCACCCGGTTGGTGGCTGCAATTATACGAATATCGCCCCGGTTCTCAAATCCATCCATCTCCGCAAGAAGTTGCATGAGAGTGCGCTGTACTTCCCTGTCAGCACCGTTGGTATCACTCAGCCGGGTTGCTGCAATGGCATCCAGCTCATCTATGAAAATAATGCTGGGAGCTTTCTTTCTTGCCATATCGAAAACTTCCCTGACCAGCCGGGAACCTTCACCAATGTACTTTTGCACAAGTTCCGAACCCACAACACGGATAAAAGTTGCGTCAGTACGATGAGCAACCGCTTTTGCCATCATCGTTTTACCGGTACCCGGCGGGCCGTGCAGGAGCACACCTTTGGGAGGTTCCACACCCACGCGTTCAAAAGATTCGGGTTTAATGAGAGGAAGTTCGACACATTCAATGATATCCTGGATCTGGTTATCCAGTCCACCGATATCTTCATAGCTTATATCCTGAGATTCCAGGACTTCCATTGCTGAAACTTCCGGTTCTTCTGTCGAGGGAAGAACATCCACTATGGAGAGGGTCTGCTGGTTCAGGGCAACCCTGACACCGGCAACCAATCTGGACCCATCTATGTACTGGGAAACCCCCACCATGAACTGGGGGCCCGAACTGCTGCGTATCAATACTTTATTGGAGTCAATGACATCAATGATATTTGCCACGATCAAAGGAACAGTCTTAAGCCTGTTAATCTCAGAGCGAAGCTTGCGAACTTCCCGTTCATACTTCACTTTCTGGGATTCGACATACTTTTTTTCAGATTCAATCTGGTCGCACTGCTCTTTAAGTTTGCTGTTGCGGGATTCAAGTTGTTTCATCCGGTCCAGAAGGTACTTTGAAAAGTCTTCGTCTCCTTCAGAACCTATATAATCATATTCAACATCGGACATATTTTTAAATCCGTAATTCCCCTGATTTACCGTATCATCACTCGTTTCGTTCATATAGCTCCGAATAATATTTAAGTCCATAGGTATATAGCACTTTCGAAAAGAGGCATGGCAGCTTCCATGTAAGAGATGATTTTTTATGCAGTGTGAAATATGTGGTGCAGAGATAAAAGGGGAGCCTTTTAAGATAAATGTCGAGGGAAGCGAACTCAACGCCTGCAACCGATGTTCACAATACGGAACATCAGTAAGCACCCGGAAACCGGTATCCAGAAAGAATACTCCTGTGCGACAGGGGATCAAAAAGAGTTCAAAACCCAAAAAGAATCCGGTAACTGCTCCTACAGAAGAACTCATAGACGAATACGAACAAACCATAAGAGAGGCCAGGGAAGCAAAGGGCCTTACCCAGGAAGAACTTGCTTCCAAGATAAAGGAAAAAGCATCCCTGATCAAAAAGATCGAAAAGGGAGACATCGTACCTGAAGATTCGGTACGTACAAAGCTTGAACATACCCTTGATATCGAACTCACCGAGAAAGTGGGAGAAGACGACTGGGATACAAATACCCTGAACAGGGGCACTACTCTTGGCGATATAGTAACCATCAAGAAAAAATGAAGTGATATGATGCACCTCGAAGACAAGAAAGTCGGCATAATAGGGACCGGCAAGATGGGGCAAAGCCTCCTTAGAGGCATAGTTCGTGCAGGAAAAGCAAAACCTGCAAATATCTATGCCAGCGATGTTTATGAACCTGCACTGCAGGCACTTAAAGGGGAACTTGGAATAAACGTATCAACAGATAACTTTGATACGGTGGATAATTCTGAAATCATCATCCTTGCGGTCAAACCCCAGATACTGCGCAATGTACTGAGAGGTTTTGCAGACCATATCAACGAAAACAAACTCATAATTTCAATTGCAGCAGGAGTTCCTGCAGCCACTATTGAAGAGGAATTGCATGAAGATACAAGAGTAATTCGGGTGATGCCAAACATTGCTGCAACTGTAGGTGAAGCGGCCTCTGCAGTCAGTGCGGGAAAAAATGCATCCGCAGAAGATGCTGAAGTTGCAATGGAAATATTTTCAAGCATGGGTTCTGCCGCTCTTGTACCTGAACATCTCATGGATGCGGTTACAGGAGTTTCTGGCAGCGGACCCGCATATATATTCCCGGTAATCGAGGCTATGGCAGATGGCGGTGTGCTTGAAGGACTTGACAGGGAAAGTGCAATGAAACTGGCAGCCCAGACAGTACTAGGCGCAGCAAAGATGGTCCTTGAAACAAAAAAACATCCGGCAGAACTCAAGGACATGGTGACTTCTCCTGCAGGGACAACCATCCACGGTGTTCATGCACTTGAGAAAAACGGAGTAAGGGCGGCTTTCACAGATGCAGTGATGGCTTCTGCAAAACGCTCCCGCGAAATGGGGAAATAATTCCCCTACCTTTCCTGAAACAATACAAAAATTGATATAGTTTTATGATTTAATTAATTACAAAGCCTTCAATGGGGGGTTTGTATGAAATCCTTTGCGGTAATCAGGGGAGAAGACAAAAACAAAGTCAGGATTGCGCTGCATGATTTGCAGCAATACGGGAGCATGAAATTCAGTTCCTGTCCAAAACGTATCGAACCAAACTATGCAGACACTCTTCTTGTAAGGGTTGTGGGAGTACCCTTGCGTTCAAATTGTAAGTTTGCAGCACTTGTGGGTCTGGAAAATAATGCCGGCTCTGCGATAAACAAACTGAGGAAAATACATCCACCAGCCCATATTGTAATAATAAGTCCCAGGCACGATGCTTATGAAGAGTTAATGGATAATTCTGAAATCTATCCTGAATTCGAAATAAATAATTGATACCTTAAAAAAATCATTGAAAAATAAGTTTTCCTGCGAAAATTAAAGAATATGGGGCCGGGACCGAGAATCGAACTCAGATCGTAGCCTCCACAGGGCTACAGGATAACCGCTACCCTACCCCGGCATATTGAGAATGTCCTACGCGAGGACATTCTCTAGATGTATTTCTCTTAGATAAACTTTTCTCCAGATCAGTCTTTCAGACGGGAAATTGCAAGCTGTGCTGCCTTTTCACCTGAGAGAAGCATTCCTCCAAAAACCGGACCCATCCGGGGAGATCCTGCAATGGCATTGGCAGCCATTCCTGTAACTATCAAACCAGGATAAACCTCCCGGGTATTTTCCATTACAAGACGCTCACCGGTATCAGCCCACATTGGTTTTTCACCCACTACCTCCTTGCCGTCAAAAGCCCCGGGAATCTTGCGCTGCACAGTATTGCATACAGTAGCCTCATGACCGGTTCCGTCAAGTACCAGGCGAGAACGTATTGTGAGAGGGTCAACATGAAGCCGGCCTATTTCAACTGCTGTCCAGTTAATAACAAGTCCGCATACCTCATCATTATCCCGTATCATAACATCTTCAAAACTTACCAGATTGAATATTTCAACTCCGGCAGAAACCGCTGCGCTTATGAGTTTACCCACAGTACCAACCGAGTTTGCCACATAGTAGCCTTCTTCATATTCATGATATGGTACATCAAAATCATCAAGGATCCTGCGCGCTTCTTCCTGAACCACGATACGCGGGAACATCATGCCACCGCCCCACATACCTCCTCCCACAGAGAGTTTCTTCTCAAAAAGTACAGTCTTTAATCCTGCTTCTGCAAGATAACGTGCAGCAACAAGGTTTGCCGGACCTCCGCCTACCAGGGCCACGTCAACATCAGTATAGTCCAGAAAAACATTGGTAAATTCTTCAACTATCGCTCGGGTAATAATTCTCTCATCAAGTTCCATGAATCCTGCCTCAAATGCTGCTAATTTTTCTCATTTTATAAGCCACATCGATATTAAAACTATTGGAGAAAGGAAAAACAAAATACATGAAATGTATTGAATATCTCTGGCAAAACTGCCAGGCACATATTAAAAAGAAATTAGATATAGGAAATATACTGTGATGAATGCAGGAATGGAACCCTTGCACAAAGCCTTAATCCAAGATTGAAATCCCGCAATAGTTATTATCAATTGTCGACATAAGATGAGACGGTTTGTTGGAATTCATGTATATCGATTGGTTTGGATATATATCCTGCACATCCCGCATTAATGAATTTCGTATCATCGCCCCTCATTGCATGTGCTGTCAATGCAACTACAGGTGTATCTTTTGCATTTTCAATCTCTTTGAATTTTTCCAGAACTTCAAGCCCATCCATTTTGGGCAGCTGCATATCAAGTAAGATGAGATCAAAAGTATTTTTCTCTGCAACTTCAAGGGCCTGTGAACCGTCTTCTGCCTGCATTACCTCATATCCATAAGACTCAAGCAAATCCACTGTAAGTTCCATGTTCATTGGGTTGTCTTCAACTACCAGAATTGTGGCCATTCTTTAAACCTCCAAATATGATTTGATAATTATCGGTATAAGTTCTTTCCCGGAAAATACCTGACTGTTTTGGTCACAGCTTAAATTGCAAGGCTGTCTTATAGTATATTTTCACATATATATAGTA
>JASMTL010000154.1:0-11131 GCA_041694315.1 Methanosarcinaceae archaeon
CAGGAACTGAGATGTACTGTTTTAACACCGTATTTTTTCAGGGAGCGTGCAAGCCTGAATACTCTTCTGCCCGGGCATCCGCCGCATGTGAAAAAAGCTGCCATTTCTGTATCCTCATCGTAGTCACTAAAAGCGACTGTTTTTTCATTGAATGCTTTGAAACATCCGATTCCCGGGCAGGTTTCTGCAACAATAGCGCAGCGAACCACTGCTATTTTCCTGTTATCTGACATTTGTATTCTCCTTTTGTGCGCTATCCAGAGCAGAATCCACACTTTCCCGGACAATATAACCTGCTTTGTGCAATATAGTGTCCCCGATTTCAGGATCATTATCCATACTGGCAGTACAGGGATAGGCATGATGGGCAGAGGAAACCGTTTCCTTAAAATCTGCAGCTTCAGTATAGACAAGTTTACGGGCAACAAACCATGTGCATCCACAGGGAGCATCTCTTAGTACACGGGCAGTTGTGATTTCCCCACTATCCAGTATTATGCCGATTTTGGGTTTCCCAAATCCCATTTCAACGAATCTGTCAATAACAGGTTGGTCTGTTTTCTCAAGGCTGCAGAAAGGTTTGGGGAAAGCATATTCTACTTCCTCTTTGTGAAGCTTTTCTGCAACCTGGCGGACAAGGCCTGCCGGGGCGTGTTTGGGATTTTCAACAGGTGCTATCACGCCTTTTGCATGTGCTTTTTTCGCAACTGTCGGCAGGCCGGCAAATAAATCCGGATGCAGGTCCATTGCAATGAGCAGGTCACAGGTTTTCAGGTCAGCAGGCAGGTATTCTTCCGGGTCTTCCACAAATTCAGGCAGGTCTGCGGGCAGTTCATGGATTTCTGTAAGGAACCCGGAATAGGATTTGCGGCCCTGTCGACAGTGATCGCAGGCTTCCCCGCAGGATGTGCAGAACTGATCGGAATTTATGAGATTGCCCAGCACCTTTTTCCCGAATTCCCCGCTGTACAGGACACTTATTCTTATTGGTTGCGGATCTGCTAAGGTACGACCTCCTGGATATATTTTGTATATCAGGTATATTAGTAATACTGGCATATAAAGAAGGGAGTATCTATTCAGATACCGCCCAATTCAGGAAGCCAGGCAATCCTGATTATGTACAGGAGAACCAGAATCAATATTGCCAGCAGGATCAATATTTTCATTTTGCAAAAGAAAAATCCGGCAGATTTGCCTATCCTGAATATAAAATCCATTCCCCACTATTACCACCTATTGTTTTCACTCTTCCACTACACGCAGGCGGTTCATTACATCGCCGGGTTTGATTTTATATACAACATCCATTCCATCAATGACTTTTCCAAAAACCGTGTGCATACCGTCCAGGTGGGATTGGGGAGAATGGGTTATGAAGAACTGACTTCCCCCGGTATCCTTGCCTGCATGGGCCATTGACAGGGCGCCCTTTGTATGCTTGCGGGGATTTATTTCGCATTTGATCGTGTAACCCGGCCCACCTGTTCCATCGCCCTTGGGGCATCCTCCCTGTATCACAAAATCAGGAATAACCCTGTGAAAGTTCAGGCCATTATAGAATCCCTGCTTGATAAGTTTTTCAAAATTGGCAACCGTTCGGGGTGCATCATTCTCGAATAATTCAAGCACGATGTCTCCCTTGTCTGTCTCGATAATGGCTTTTTTCATTTTGAAACTCCGTTTTAATGTCGTTTTGAAATTTGAATAATGAGTTTATAGTTATTTCGCTGTTATTATTGTATGTGATATTGGAATCCATCAGGGTTATGGTCCGGATAATCTCATCCATGTCTCCACAACATCTGGCACGCCGTTTTCATCAGCCTGCAAGTATCTTCCTCTCCACATAATCAACGTCTCTGCAATATTATACAGTATAAGTAATGTTATTCTCTTTTATATTTAAAGATACTATTAATATAGACACTGCAAGGTTTGAGAACTAATTATAAGAGAATGCCCGGGATAAAAAAAGAATATGGAAAGGAGAGTAGATAAAAGTAATACCCGGAGGTATTACTTTGCAAGATCGTAGTTCTGGTTTACGATCTTTAAGGCACAGAAGTTTCCGCACATGGTGCATGCATCTGTGTCTTCCGGTGCACGGCTGTTCCTGACATCACGTGCAAGTTCCGGATCAAGTGCCAGACTGTACATCTTTTCCCAGTCAAGGTCACGGCGTGCCCTTGCCATTGCCAGATCCTGATCACGTTTGTTTAGTTTGACCATGTCACCAACGTGGGCTGCGATCTTGGATGTCTTTACACCTTCGATAACATCTTCCTTATTTGGCAGGGCAAGATGTTCTGCAGGGGTCACATAGCACAGGAAGTCACAGCCGGCTGCTGCGGACTGGGATGCACCGATTGCGGTGACGATGTGGTCACGTCCAGGTGCAACATCGGTGATAAGTGGGCCAAGCATGTAGAATGGCTTGTGGTCACTCATGGATTTCATGAGTTTTACATTCATCTCGACCTCGTCCAGTGGTACATGGCCGGGGCCTTCTACAATGACCTGGAGGTCATATTCGTCGTGGGCCCTCTGGGCACATTCGGAGTTGATGATCAGTTCCTGGATCTGTGCACGGTCGGTTGCATCATGAACTGCGCCGGCACGCATTCCGTTACCGGTAGAAAGGGTAACTTCGTGTTCCTTGAGGATTTCACAGAGATAGTCGAAGTCCTTGTAAAGGGGATTTTCGGCTTCATTGTGGAGCATCCAGGAACTCATGAAGGCACCGCCACGGGAACAAAGTCCGCCATAGCGGCCATGGGCTTTAAGCCTGTCCAGTACGATGTTGTTGATACCGGTGTGGATTGCCATGAAGTTTGTACCGAGTTTTGCCTGTTCCTCGGTTGCGTTCCACAGATCGTCTTCTGTCATGTGGACGATGGAACCATCCCTTTTGGCTGCTGTGATGAAAGCCTGGTAAAGGGGCACTGAACCTACGGACAGGTCGATTGCGTCGCAGACCTTTTTCCTGATTCCGAGGAAATCTCCACCTGTGCCCAGTTCCATAAGAGTATCTGCACCGGCTGCCTGTGCTGCCTTTGCCTTCTCGACTTCCAGTTCCTCATCGACAATATCCGAAGAAGCTCCGATGGAAGCGTTCACTTTCGTAGTGAGGCCTTCTCCAATACCACACACTCTGATGTCCCTGTAGGGGGTAACAGGTATTACGATTCTGCCGGCTGCGACTCCACGGCGCACAAATTCAGGTTCCACCCCCTCAATTTCTGCAACCCTTTTCATCTCTTCGGTAATAATTCCGTTCTTGGCATCTGTTACGATTGACATGTTTTTACCTCGTTTTAATGATGGGAAATGGGTACATATTTTATTTAAACCTTATTAAAAAATCAAGTTGCATTGATGTAAAGTGATTTTGAGTTTGATGCATGTCCTGATTGGGCTGTACATGTATAATTAGTTAGCAGCAAGCAGGTATTGCTTTTGAGTGTACATGCATAATAAGAGAATCACATATAAGTAACAAAATATTGCTTCTAAAAAGTAAAGTGAAGTTGTTTTATCCTCCCTTCTGGCAAAAATCATCTTTGCTGGCGGCGAAGGGTACGCATTGTCTCCCTGTGGAGGGATACTACAAGATCACTTAGCATTCCGAATATGAACATCTGGATTCCCGAAATAATGAGCAATGCTGTCAGGATGGTCATTGGTATATGGGTAATACCTATCATCCATTCACTTACGACATAGATTCCCAGTAATATGCCACAAAGAGTAAGTATAGCACCGATTATACCGAAATAGAACATCGGGTTGTGAAATTTGGCCATTTTATAGATCGTGCTGCCAATCCCAAAACCATCTGTCAGGGGGTTGAGTTTCGTATCTCCTTCATCAGGGCGCGGCCTGTAGGTGATTGGAACGACTTCTACTCGGTGCTCCTTTTTCATACTGTCAACAGCAATCTCTGATTCGATCTCAAAACCCGTCTCATGGAGTTCCAGTTCCCGGATTGCCTGGTTTGTGAATCCCCTGTAACCAGACAGGATGTCCACAAGATTTTTCCTGTAAATGATACTAAAAAATTTGTTTAGTATTTTGTTACCTATCAGATTCAGTTTTGTAAAAGCCCCCGGATCAAAATCTGCAAACCGATTGCCAATAACATGGTCTGCCCTTCCTGTTTCCAGTGGTTCAAGCATTGCATGAACATCTTTTGCAAGATAGGTTCCGTCCCCGTCGATCATAATGACATAGGGGTCATCTATCATCGCAAGAGCATCCTGGACAGCCTGGCCTTTTCCTTTACCGGTCTGGGCAACAACTCTTGCACCTTTTTTCTTGGCAATTTCCTGTGTATTATCAGAGCTATTGCCATCAATAACAAAAATATTCCCGAATCCTTCGGTATTGAAATCTTCAATAAGCTGGCCGATGGTGGCACCCTCGTTCAGTGTGGGTATGAGGATGCAAACATCTTCCCTGTAGTCTTCAGTCACGTTATTCCCTTTACAGGAGGCCCATATTGTCCAGCTGTTGTCTTACTACTTCTACTCCTTCTTCGCAGTTTTCCGGGGATTTGCCACCGGTAACCACAAGTTTTCCGGAACTGAAGATCAGTACGACAACCTTTGGCTCATCGATCCTGTAAACGAGTCCCGGGAATTGTTCAGGTTCATACTCGATATTCTCAAGACCCAGCCCGATTGCGATTGCGTTGAGGTTGAGTACAGCTTTGAGGTCAGCGGAGGCGACAATGTTCTGTACGGTGATATCCGGTTTTTCGAGGGTATCTATGCCAATACCGTTGAGTTTTTTGGCCATGTCCGCAATTACGGTGTGTACATCATCTACGTTTTTGGCACCCGTACAGACCACTTTCCCGGAAGTGAAAACAAGAAATGCCGCTTTTGGGTTTGATACGCGGTATACGAGACCGGGGAATTTCTGCTTGTTATATTCTGCTCCTTCAAATTCAGCTTCGATCTTTGTAAGGTCGAATTCCTCGGCAAGTTTGGTGGAAGCTACCACATTTTCTATTTTAATGTTATAATCTGTCATATTCTCAGGTCCTTGGAAATTGAAGCAAATAATTCCAGATAGTTTATATATTCTTATTGTTTCTTAATTTAAATACCTATTTAAATAGCTTTACCTTCTTCTGCTTTCCGCAGACCCTTGATAACAGCATCATACTTGCTTTTGACTCTCTCTATGAGGCCACCTTCCAGGTTACGGTGGGTTGGGACAAGGATATCCGCACCTTTCCCGATTTCCTCTCCTGCAGTGTTTGTTTCGTAGTCCGGGGCAATTAATATTCCATCTTTTGAAACACCGATATGCAGATCTTTAACAATGCGTGCCACCATCTCGGTTTGCGGAGTGACCCTGGCACTTATGGTCATGGCTCTTGATCGGTATTCATTCTTTAGTTCCTCGAGCAGCTCCAGGGTTTCCTTTACCCTGGCCGGGTCTCCCTCACTTTTCAGTATATTGACGGCCTCTGCAAGATCATCAAATGTAGTGGATCCGGCTTCGATAATCTCTCCTGAATAATGTTTTTCCACCTCTTCCTTATATCCCCGGGAAATAACCATTTTGTAAACCGTATCAAGGGTCTGAAGTTCTTGCTCGGTGGGATTATAAGCATCTACCATGCGGTAATCTTTGATTCCACACATCTGTGCCAGCGATTCATACATGGGAGTAAATCCGACAAACCTGCGTCCAAGCCAGCGGTCAAGTCCTTCTTTGCCACTTTGCTGTTTTGAAAGTTCTATCATCTTGTTGCGGATAAGTTCGGGTTTATTTTTCTCAAGACCGAAATAATCTGCAAAAAGAGGGGTGGTGGAGAGCAGTTTTGTCCTGCCGTGGGGGGTACTTTCGATAAATCCCCGATCTTGCAATTCCCGGATATGATCATATGCCTTGTTGCCGCGCATATCTACAATATCCGATTGTACTACAGGCTGATGATAGGCTATCATGGAAAGGGTGCGTAGCATGGGAGAATTAAGTTCCCGGGGTGCAAAGGGACGGATAATATCGGAATACTTTGACCTGACCTGCATGACATATCTTTCACCCAGGTCCACGACCTCCAGCCCGGATTCTCTTTTTTCATAGTCCCGGATGAGGGTTTCTACAATTTTTGTGACCTGTTTTTTATCTTTGTTAAGTATTTTCTGCAGTTTTTGTATCTCAACTGCACTACCTGCTGCAAAAAGTGCAGCTTCAACGATTTCCCTGTCGGACATTTTTCAAACCAACCCCTTCAAACAGGCTGCTCTTTATTTCCATAAGAGTATATATACAATTCTTCGAAGAGTTCATCCTGTCTCAAACAGATTTTCCTCTGTGAAGCCATGAAAAGGAGGGACAGATACGTCATTACCCTTTCTGAACGGGAGGGTATGGGATCTATGATCTCAGTAAAAGTGACCGTTTCTTTCCCGTGCAGCATCTCTTCAATTATTTCTTCCAGGTCTTCGACACGCCCCTTTATGTCTTCCTCATGAGCAATACCAAGCACATCTTCAGTGGTAGGCTCCTCTTCCATGTGGAGGACACGTTTTTGTCGCCTCCGACCTCTTCTGGATTCAACATTTTCTGCCTTTTTCAATTCGTTTATAAGTTCCTGCAGGGTGACAGGTCTTGTAGCAGCACGCCTAATCGGCAATTTGGGTACCGGATAGTCTTCTTCATTCTGGAATTCGAGATCATCATCAGGTATCTCTTCATCGGGTTCTTCATCTTCTTCCTGTATGATACCTGTGGATTTCATCCTGAGGAGAATGGAAGCATAAAGCAGTGTTCTGCCTGAGATCCTGAGATCCATTATCTTCATTTCTTCTATTTTTTCCAGGAATTTATCCGTAATCTCTACAATATCAATATCCCAGGGATTGATACTTTCATTTTTTGCAAGGTTTACGAGGATCTCTACAGGTTCACAGAGCACATCATCCGATAATTCCAGATCGTCCTCGTCAACACCCAGTTCCTTCAACGTTTTCAGGAATTCAGGATCAATACCCTGTCTCATGTTTTCCAGCAAGGGGATTTCATCGTTTTTTACCGAGATACTATTCACCGTATTTTCACACCCGTAATACTTGTGATATTATCCTGCTGCATTGTAACGCCTATTGTGCGCTCGGCAGCTTCTATCATCGGTTTTCTCAAAGAGACAACTATGAACTGGGCATTGCTTGCCGCCTTTTTAACACGCCTGGCAACCCTTTCAGCATTTGCTCCGTCAAGGAACATATCGATCTCATCAAAAGCATAGAAGGGTGCGGGACGATATTGCTGGATAGCAAATAAAAATGCAAGTGCTGTGAGACTCTTTTCTCCACCTGACATCGCTTCCAGTCGTTGCAGGGTTTTGTCCCGGGGCTGGGCTTTGAGGGTCATGCCTCCGGAGAAAGGGTCTTTTTCATTGTCCAGCACAAGTTCCCCGACACCATCGGAAAGCTCATTGAAGATTTCCTTGAAGGCATCATTAATGCCATTGTAGGTTTCCATGAATGTTTCTTTTTTAAGGTTATCATACTGGTCGATACGATCCAGGATCTGCTCTCTTTCATTGAACAGTATTGCCCTGCGGCTTTTGAGATCAACAATTCTCTGCTCCACTTCCTCATATTCATCTATTGCCCGCATATTCACAGGTTCCAGGGCTTCCATTGCCTTTTCAATCGAAGTTATCCTTGTACGCACGGTTTCGTAACCAGGGACTTCATCAGTCTCTTCAAGGCCACGGCGTGTGATCTCTTCGCGGAGCTGTTCAATTTGTTCCTTCACGGCATCCAGTGTGGCCTCAAGTGCCATTTTCTGATTCTCTGCCTTTTCATAGCGGCTCTTGACCCTGTCAACTTCATCACGTTGGGTTGAGTAGGCCATTTCCTTATTCTTTCTTTCTCCCTGAAGCTGGCGCAGTTCACCTGTGAGTTCTTCTTCACGTTGTTTCTTTTCTTCCAGTTCGCTTTCCAGGGATGTGATCTTATTCTTGAGTTCTTCTATGCGCTCTTTTAGTGTACGCTTTTTCTCATCCATCTGGGCGATTTGTTCCCGATTTTGTTCCATTTTCTCGGTTGCGTATTTTTTATCGAGTTCAAGAGCATTGATCTGCCCGTCAATATCCCTTATTCTTCCGTCCAGGCGGCGCAGTTCCTCATCCAGGGATTCTGCCTGCTTATTGAGCTCGGGAATTTCCGAATCGGCGAGTTTTTCCTCGATCTGCGTTATGTTCTGTTGCAGGGATTGTTCCCTTTCTTCCAGATGCTCTTTCTTTTCAACGGTTTCATTCATCTCCGTTCGCATCTGCTGGCGTTCTTCCTCGATTTGCCTGAGTTCCTCATCCTTGGTATTGAGCAACTTTTCAAGCGTCTCTCCGCGCTTACCAATCTCCTCGAATTGCATCTGTTTGCGTGCGATCTCGTTCTCATACTGCTGGATTTCCTTGTTGGTGTTTGAAATATGCCCCTCGGTAGTATCCAGTTTATTGATCGCATTGCTTCTGCGTGATTCCAGTTTGGTAAGTTCTTCGGATATCCTGACAAGTTTATCTTTTTCAGAGGCTGCAAATGACAGGCCGGACTTGCGCTGGGAACCACCGCTCATTGCCCCGCTTTTCTCAACGATCTCGCCTTCCAGGGTTACCATACGCAACCCGCCCATCAGTTTTCGGGCGTTTTCAAGGGTGTCAACAACAAGGGTGTCCCGGAATACATACCAGAAGGCTGCTTCGAACTTCGGGTCAAAATCGATAAGATCAATAGCATAACCTATTACACCTTCCCTGTCGGAGAGGTTTTTGTAGGGTCTGCGTGCTTCCATCTTATTCAGGGGCAGGAAGGTTGCCCTGCCCGATCTCTGGCGTTTCAGGTAAGCAATAGCCCGGGAAGCATCTTCGTCCGTATCCACCACAACAGCCTGCATTCGTCCTCCTGCAGCGATTCCCAGGGCGGTTGAATATTTCTGGTTTACTTTCCCCAGCTCTGCTATGGTGCCATAAATACCGGGCAGGCCATGTTTGTCTTTTTCCTTGATTACCGCGTCTACTGCCCTGGAATACCTGCTTGTATCCTCTGCTGCCCTCACACGGGCTTCAAGCATTGCGTAGTCCTGTTGTTTGCTGCGTATGTCACTTTCAAGGTCGTTGACAACCTTTTTTATCTGAGAACGATTGCTTTCCAGGTCATCCAGGTCTTTTGTCAACCCTTCTATCTTTTCGTTGAGTTTGTCAATATCATACTGGACGGATTTAGTATCGCTTTCAGAGGACTTGGCCTTCTCCTTTGCCTGCCGGATCTCATCTTCTATTTCTGCTACGTCTGCGGATTTGCGACGCAGGGAATCCAGCAGCCTGTCCTCGTTACGCATGAGCTCGTTTTTCTGGGTTTTCAGTTGTTCCAGTTCTTCCTTGTTTGCAGAAAGCTCGTCCCTTGTACGGGCAAACTTTTCGTCCACATCGGCAATCCTGCTCTGCAGTAGCATTCTCTGGGTGCGTTTTTCAGAAATTTCCGATTGCAGGGTTTCCTTCTGGAAACTGTGTTCCTTAATCTTTTCCTCGATGCCATCTACCTTACCCTTTGATTCATCGATTTCCAGGAAAGACCTGCGTCTTGCGGCATCGATCTCATCGATTTCCTGGCCTGCATATTCGATACGGTCACTGCATCCCGATATTTCTCCACGGATCTCTTCAATTCGCCTTTTTACCTCGATCTGCTCATCTTCGCCCATCTTCTGGATGCGCTGGTTAAGTAAGCGTAATTCTTCTTCCCTTTGTTCCAGGACATCTTTTTTCTGTTTAAGTTCAGAGGAGATTTCTTCCAATTTTTCCTGCTGGGCGCTGAATTCCTGCCCGACTCCTTCAAGTTCGGTTTTTGCATCCTTGAGTTTAGAAAGCAGCACGAAACCTTCAAACTTCATCTTTTCTTCCTTGAGGGACTGATACTTGACGGCCTGGTCACGTTCTCCCTGGAGCTTTTCCTTTTGCTTATCCACTTCATCTATCAGGATATCTGCCCGTTCAATGCGCTCCCTCACAACTTCAAGCTCATTGAGGGCTCTCTCCTTCTTATTGTCAAACTCTGCTACCCCGGCAATCTCATCTATGATCTTGCGTCGCTCCCCGGCGGTCATTGTGATGATTCGTGTGACATCTCCCTGCATTACGACATTGTATCCTTCGGGGGTGACCCGGGCCTTTGCAAGATAATTGTGCACATCGCCAAGACTTACTGATTTGCCGTTGAAATAGAAATAGCTGTAGTAACCATTGTCTGTGCTACGTACCTTCCGGCTGATCACTACTTCATCGTTGTCAACAGGCAGTTCCCTGTCCTTGTTATCAAAATAAATGGTAACCTGGGCATTGTCGGGATTTTTGCTTTTTTCCCCGTTATATATGAGGTCGGTAAGTTTTTCCGCCCTCAATGTGCGGGAGCTGGACAATCCCAGTACAAAAAGAATACCATCAATTATATTGGATTTACCACTTCCGTTGGGGCCTGAAATAGTTGTGAAATCATCAAAAAAAGGGATTTTTACTTTTTTCCCGAATGATTTGAAATTCAGAAATTCTATCTTTTTAATATACACGCCAATCCTCTTTGGACTTTAGAACGATTTCTTCTTCCTGACGATTATTTCAGAGTCCTCATCTTTGTTTTCGACAGTTTCGTATTCGCACTCCTTTTTATTTTCCAGGGGTCCCTTGTCACCGGCAATTATGTATTCACAGTTCTCGTTCTGGGTTTCGGGTTTGATGGTCTTTTCCACTTTGCGATTCTCACTTTCAGCCACAATGTACTCATCTTTTTCCTCTTCAGAAACCTCATTTTCCTGATTTTTCTCAGAGGGCACCATCTTGTCTACATCCCTTACCTGGAAGTGCATACGAGGTTTCCTTTTCTGCTCGGGCGATGGCCGGGATTTTTCGGGATTATCGTTACTGGTTTCTGCAGGCCCGGGCGCAGGCTCCTTTTCCTCTGCATAAGCACCCTGACTGGCTGTTTCTTCTTCATATTTGCTCCATGCATCGGACTCCCTTTCCCCGGGTTGCTGTTTGTTTGCCTGTTCCATTTCCCGGATACGCGATTTCTGGTCCAGGAGTTCCTCAAGGATTCCATTTATATTTGTAGAT
>JASMTL010000155.1:0-8917 GCA_041694315.1 Methanosarcinaceae archaeon
GCATGCATCCAGAACTGCATCAGATACCTGATCACATATCTTATCTGGATGCCCTGCACCGACCGCTTCTGAAGTAAATACATGGTCATATTTGAGTTTGCTCATTTTCACACTCCTGTTTTATCTTAAATGTCCGACTGAACGGATACGTTTAAAGGTCCGATTGAACGGATACACTAAGGGTCCGGATGAACGGATACGTTTAAGGTCCGATTGAACGGATACGTTTAAGGCCCGGATGAACGGACATACATTTATACTTGAATTCGCAATCAAATGCCAAGAATGGAAATTCCACACTTAAACATCCCTATAGCATAATATAGTGGAAAGTTCTGGAATCAATGAAAACCATTGTTTACCATGAACATAATCATATTCCACTATAATGTAATCGTAACTGATTGACATCACATACTACGCCATACTATATATGTGTTTTCAAATTGAAGGGTTTTAAATTATTTTTACAGTATATAAGAACCTAAATATATATTTTATTTCAAAAATAATAAATAAAATCTATTTTTATGACATTCTGACCAAGATTGCGATTATATACTGAAAGAGGATTGCCTGATAGTAGCTTCAGGCAATTCCACTAAAATAGATAGTGGAAAATTATTGACCAACTGAAGGACCATTCAAACCCAGAACATCAATCAGATGCTGACTGTCAGTCTTTCTTGCAGCTTTAGAAGCTTCCATCATTATTTCATATTCATCCATACATAGAACCTTGCCATTTTCCATGAGCACTTTCCCGTCCACCAAAACTGTTGTTACATCACTGCCACGAGCCGAATAGACAAGATGCGAATCAACATCATACAGTGGAGTCAGATGCGGACGTTTCATATCCACAACAATCAAGTCACCATAATAGCCCTCTTTGATCATACCGGCTTCAATTCCAAGTGCCTTTGCCCCGTTCACAGTGGCCATCTCAAGCACTTTCCGGGCATCAATGACAGTTAGGTCCATACTGTTTACCTTATGAAGCAGTGCAGCCATTTTCATTACCCCGAACATATCAAGATTATTGTTTGAAGCACATCCATCCGTACTCAGGGACACATTCACCCCTTTTTCAAGCAATTTTGGCACCGGTGCGATTCCTGCTGCCATTTTCATATTACTCACAGGATCATGACTCACATGAACACCGGATTCAGCCAAAATATCCATGTCACCCTCTGAAAGCCATATACAATGAGCAGCAAGTACATCACTATCAAAAAAATCAATATCATGAAGCATGTTTACCGAACATTTGCCATACTTCTCCTTCATCTGGTTCAGTTCAGCTTCGGTTTCAAGCACATGAATATGAACTTTTACATCATCCTTACGTGCCTGCTTACGCACATCCCCCAGGAATTGCTGAGAACAAGTATGGGGGGCATGAGGGCCATACATAGCAGATATGCGCCCATTAGCTGCACCATTGAAATCCTTTACAAAATTCCTGCCTTTTAACAGGGAAGATTCTGCCCTTTCTGGATCCCCAAAATCAATCATACCATAGGAAAGGGCTGCACGCATACCACAATCCTCAACTGCACGGGCAGCTGCCTGCTCATGAATATACATATCAGCAAAGGTGGTTGTTCCGGATTTTATCATCTCCAGACATGCCAGCCTGACCCCTGCATAGATTTCTGCCGGACCCAATTTTTCTTCCACGGGCCAGATATAATCTTCAAGCCATTCTGCAAGTGGCAGATCATCGGCATAACCCCTTAAAAGTGTCATTCCTGCATGATTATGGGTATTTACCAGACCGGGCATGACTACCGAACCACTTGCATCTATTATTTTGTCTGCCTTGCCATTATAAGAAACACCCACATAGACTATCCTGCCATTTTCAATGGCAACTTCCCCCTTTTTGAGGTCTCCAGAATCAGGATCCATAGTAAGGATGTAACCGCTCTTGATCAAAATATCAGCCATAAAAACCCTCCAATATCAATAAACTTCCCTTTTGAGCTGTTCAAGGAAATCTTCCATAATTTTCAGCCTATCTGTTGCAATATCCCTGGAAGTGCAGGTATTCAGACTATCCATTATCTTAAAAGGCTTCCTTTCCATATATTCTTCAAAACCTTCAAAAGGATTTTGTGTATAGGCATTCATGGAACTTTCTTTTACCATGCCGGAAGCATGTTTTAATCCTCGTAAAGCCCCCATTGAAAGCAGTGACCTGAATATCCCCACCGCCCCCAGGGCATCAATCCTATCCGCATCCTGTAGAATTTGCCCTTCGAGTGACTCGGGAACCATACCGTGACTGAACCTGTGAGTACGTATGCAGGACACAACATGTTCAATGGTCTTTTCATCAACTTCTTTGTCAGCCAGAAAAGAACCTGCGATTTCAGCACCATGCAATGCATGATCACCACCTTCCTTATGTTCCCGGACAACACCCACATCATGCAAAAGGCTGGCAAGCCTCAATACATCAGGATTTCCCCCTTCTTTTTCCCCTATATGCATGCAGAGGGATTCCACCCGCTCCACGTGACCCATATCGTGACTGCTGGGTTCATCGGAGAGCACCTCTGACACGTAATCTCTTGTAATTTCAATAATATCCAGAACGATCACCTTCACTGGTTCTTAAGATTCTCCATTAGTTCCCCGACAGCCTCGCTGAGAAATGTAGCATTATCAAAATCTCCTGCAATTTTCTCAAGCTCTTCATGGCTACAGTTTCCAAATTCCCGGGAATAGTTGATTAAATTTTCCATCGCACGGCTCACATTGTCCACAATCGTAAGTGTGGCTGTTTTTGATGTGCGCGAAAATGGATTCAAATCGATTGCAATAACAGTTTTACCCATCTCCACCAATTTCTGGCATCTATCCCCGTCTTCCAGGGGTACAAGAACAACATCCGCACTGTATATTCCTTCCAGATCCACAATCGCCCGGGCATGTTCAAGATCAAGCCTGCCATCTCCTCCTGCCCCAAGCACAGAGGTCGCCCCAAAGGATTCCAGATGAGAGATGATACGAGACACTCTCTCTTCAGTACGGTGAAAAATATTGACTTCAAGGGATGCCCCTGTAACAGATGCAAGCTCAACCATTTTTTCAGGAACAAGAGCCGATGTGTTTCCATTTACCGAAATTACAGGCCTATCTGCCAGAAGAAGCAATGCAGAAGCTATCTTTTCGGCAAGTAAAGCCGAAGGAAGAGTCCTTTCACCAAGCAGATAATCAAAACATTCACCTCTGCCCTGAGCCACAAGACCCTGCATACTCGTAATACCTTTATTCACACCTTCAACGATATTTTCCCTTGCAATCAGGGAATGATACCTGGGGTGTGTTCGGGGAATATCAGTCAATTGTTTTACACCTCAATAATCAGAACAAACATAAATAAATCCGTAAATCGTTGATTAAAAAACAGGTATTTGTACCTGCTTATAGCTCGGGATTTAAGCCTTTATAGTATTCGTCCCTTGCTTCCACGAAGGCTTTCAGGTTCTCAAGTGAGGTATATGGCGCAAGTCCACACCCCGGTGCAAGAATGTCCACACCGTCTTCAATACACATCTTAGCCTGCCTCTTCACTTCTTCTGCAGGAGTTGAAAGAAGGATGTCCACAGGTGAGACGTTGCCTATCAAGCAAGCCCTGGCCCCAATTATCCTCTTGGCATATTTGGCATCCACTTTTTCTTCAATACTCAACCCCTCAAATCCTGAACATGCCATCGGTTCAAGGATTGCGGTGGCATCTCCGCACATGTGCAATATCATCGGCCCGTCAGTGCGGGAACAGATTTTATCATATTCCGGAAGGACCAGGGATTCAAAGATATCGGGAGGTAACAAATCAGGTCCTGCTTCGGAGTCAGGCATACAAATTGCATCCGCACCCCTTTCGAAAAGGGCATTGGAATATTCCACACATATTTCTACACCCATACCGAGCAGTTCACGCATCGTTTCCGGCTCAGTGAGGGACCACATAAGGTAATTCTTTGCACCTACAAGGGAGATCGCAATTGCTGCAGGGCCAAGCATGCCTGCAACAACAGGAACGTCTTCACCAACCCTTTCCCGGACAATTTCTGTAGCATCCAGTATGGTGGATATGCGTTGGCTTTCCAGGAAATTATCAGGCAGATTGAACTTCCATACATCCTCCTTATTGCTGCAGGGGTTGTCAAGAACAGATGGCTGCGAATCAAAAGTTCCTTCCTTTATCGTGCATCCCAGAGTCTGGGCTATAGCCGTACCGTCAAAAGGATAGCGTACAGCTTCCAGACCGGCCACCTCATACCCACCAATCGCCAGTGTAGCCATTTTTTCAGCATCATAATGTGCCTCTGGCCAATGGCTGCCGGTGGTTTCCATCAGTTCAATGGTACCTGTCTGGGTTACCGAACATACCGGTACCTTGTCAACATCCTTTCCTGCAAGGGAATCCAAAAATCTTTGTTTTAGTGTGATGCCTGTCATGAAAATGCCTCCGGATAAAAATTATTTAAATCCTGCCCTCCAAGGAGATTCAAATATGAAATTCAGACGTGATTATCTGCAGGTAATTTTATTAAATAATTTAATCTGAAGACTACTTCAATCTATCGACTAAAGCGCAGATTTAACACCAAATACAACAATCAGCCAATGTGAATTCCAAAATAGTCCGGAGAAGTCAAAATGATCCCTGTTGAACTTATGACAATCTTTTTTGGCCTTGCATCTGCCATTTCCTGGGGAGCAGGAGATTTCACCGGTGGTTGTGCTTCAAGGCGCACCAACGTATATTCAGTAGTTCTGGTAACCCAGATTGTGGGAGTTGTACTTTTTCCCATACTTGCATTTGTTTTCTCAGAGAATCTGCCCCCATTAAGTAAATTGGTATGGGGATGTCTGGCAGGTTTTTTTGGAACATCCGGATTGTTAGCCCTTTATCAGGGATTAGTTGAGGGAAAAATGGGTATAGTTGCTCCGGTGGCTGCAGTGATATCGGCCATTGTCCCGGTAATTTACTCTGCATTTTATGAAGGGTTTCCAAAAATCCTGCAAATTGCAGGATTCATTTTTGCTTTTATCGCACTGTGGTTTATTGTCAGCATGGACAGCGGGCCAAAAATCAAAATAAATGACCTGAAATATCCTCTGCTTGCGGGAATGGGCTTTGGACTCTTCTTTATATCCATAGATAATTTCAGTGAAACTGCCATATTCTGGCCACTGGCCTTTGCCAGAGGAACAGCCCTATTAATGTTTTTAGGTTTTGTCACACTAACAGGATCAGTGAAACCTCCTTCCAGTGACGTACTGCCTGTAATTGTTCTTGCAGGGCTTTTCAATACCGGCGGATGTACGTTCTTTGCACTGGCTTCAGAAGCAGGCAGGCTGGATATTACCACAATTCTATCCTCATTAAGCCCGGGTGCCACTGTACTGCTTGCATATTTCATACTAAAAGAAAAACTTGCCCCCAGACAGTGGTTAGGAGTAGCATCCGCCCTTTTTGCAATAATTCTTATGTCAATATGAAAGAGAAGGATAGGGGATTTGCAGAGGTATTAATAAGTGCCTGCAACTGTACTGCTAAATACTGTTCCGAATTCACTCATCACTTCCCTGATGGCAGTATCTGTGCACTCCGGGCCAGCAACCGCAAAAACCGCATCCCCAAGCATAGCCTGTGAAGCAAATCCACCGACAGATTCCACAGCCTCGATAATATCTTCTGCCCGTTTGCTCAAAAGCCCCAGTTCAAAACTAAAACTGCGGGATTGACGCATAAATTCTTCAATGGTCGGACTCTGTAGCAAGTTTTTCATTGCAGTTTTGCCTGCAATATTGATCTTTCCGGTCACAGAGGGATTGGCAAGGGTCTTTTTTGTGGATAACTTACCCAGAGCCAAACAGTGGACACTAAAAGAAGGAGAAGCGATGCGATCCAGCAGGCCTCCTTTTGTAATCGGAGCTGGTCTTTTCCTGATGACAGCCCCACCGTGTGCCTGGGCTTCCACATCGCCCAGTCCACCTCCCCCTACAACTTCGGCAATATGGGCGGCTTCCACGATTTCATTTTGCGTCAGGCCCAATGAGAAAAGATCATTTAAGCAATAGGTAGTTGCCAGTGCACCTGCACCGGAAGCACCAAACCCACAGCCAACCGGCATATCAGCATAAGATTCTATCCTTACGGGTTCACAGGAGAGGGAGGCAACCAGATGGGAAGTTACAGGTGATTGCTTTCTTGAACCATTCAGGAAAATCTCTGTCCCTGTAATATCAGACCCCACACATACTTTTGCAGTGACCCCCCTGTTAAGAACTATACCGCAACCTGTAGTGCCCTTAAAGGCCGGATCATCGTTTTCATGTATTGTGAAAAAACCTGTGATATGACCAGGAGCAAAGCATGTTACACATTTTTGTTTTGGATCCATAGAAACCCTCACAACAGGATTTGCTCAAGACGGTCCATTATTACAGATGCGAGGTGACGTTTGGAACCACTATAATGAGATGCTGAAGACCCGTCCTGAAGGATATATACGGAATTATCAGAGGTGCCCATTCCCCCTGCCCCCACATCATTGGCAACAACCATGTCAAGACCGTATTTTTCAAGCATACGGGTCGCACTTCCCACAAGCTCTTTTTCACCAACATCGGTTTCAGCTTTAAAACCCACAATCACTATACCGGGATGATTGCCTCGTACCTGTGGCAATATCTTTTCAGTGGGATACATTTCAAGAATGAGGTTCTGACCTGATTTTATTTTGGATCTTGAAGAATCAAGTGTATAATCCGAAATCGCAGCCGAACTTATGAATACATCACAACCCCTGCCTATTTCTTCCATGCAACTATCCAGCATACTGGCTGCACTTTCTGCATAAACCTCCCTTATACCATCCACATCAAGTTCATTCCTGTGGATTATTGTAACATCTCCGCCCCGGCGGAAAGCCTCCCTGGCCAATTCCTGACCGGTTTTACCGGAAGCCCTGTTTGTGATTATACGGATAGGGTCAATAGCTTCAGCAGTTGCACCGGATGTCAGCACTATTTTCTTGCCTGCAAGTTTTTTCCCCATAAGTTGGCGCTCAACTGCCAGAATTATATCATCATTGGGAGCTATCTTTGCAATCCCTTCCTCCACACGGGGGCCAACCAGGCTGATGCCATAACTGCCAAGTTTTTCGAGATTGGAGTTCACTGCAGGATGGTCATACATGGACTGATGCATTGCAGGTACAACTATTGTAGGCATCCTGCTACCTATAGCAGTGGTTGCGAAAGTTGTTACAGGCGTATCATCAATTCCCATTGCGATTTTGCTTATAGTATTCGCCGTTGCCGGAGCTATCAATAAAAGGTCTGCCATACCCTGCATCCCGCACATGCCCACATGCTCCACTCCCCCGGTTATATCCGTTATCACTTCATGGCCGGTGGCATAATGTAATGCATCAGGATGGAGAATACACGTTGCCGCTTCACTCATCACAGCATAGACATTTGCACCGTTGCGTATTAGTTCACGTGCCAGTTCCACAACCCGTACGGCTGCAATACTGCCAGTAACTGCCAGCACAACGGTCTTACCCTCAAGGGATTTACTTTTAGTTCCTTTGATCCATAGTGTAGAATGCATGGTTTTCGCCTGTGTTATGGAAGAGTGTAAGCCTCTAATTATTTAAAAATAGCCTGACAACCACTTGAACGTCACGGGCATGACATTATTAAGCCATAAAATGATACAGAAATAATCATGATTTCAATTGAAGAACTTTCCGGGATAATTGATGTACTGGGAGCAGCCACGGTACACGAGATTACCTGCACTGCCCAGGAAATCACCTATGCAAGAGATGATGAACCCCCTGCAGAGGAAGATATACTCAAGATGTGTGAAAAGGGTTGTTCCAGACATTTTCTGGAAAAGGTATCCTGTGAAGAAATAATAGGAATGGAAAACACATAGGGGGCAGAATATTTTATTCTGGGGCCAGATGCGTTTCCTGAATACCCACAGGAACTGAGTGATGCACTCGATTTGCTTGGGTTAGAAAAAAGAGAACTGGACATGGGAAAAGTAGCAACACGCTTTAAAAGAAGATTGAAGATGCGGACCACACATCTGGAGAACCTTATCAATGATGTGCAGACCCCTGCAGAACCTGAATACATACAGGATCTGGAGGAAAAATACATGGATCTTGTAAATATTTACTACGATTTTGATACATGGGTTCCTGATGCCCTCACCGAGATAGAGGAAAATATATTCTCATTGAGTGCGCGGATAGAGGAACTTAAAGAGGCATAACCTTTTATACTTATATAATGAAGGAAGCAATCCAATGGCAAGGCATAGAAGAGATACATATTACTGGCGTGCAAAAGCCGAAGGTTATCGCTCAAGGGCAGCTTACAAACTCCAGCAGATTAACAAGAAATTTAACGTTATCAGGGAAGACAGTGATGTTGTAGATCTCGGAGCCGCTCCGGGTGGGTGGCTTGAAGTCGCAAGAGAACTGACGAAAAGGAAAGTTGTCGGTGTAGACATATTGCGCATCAAGCCAATGGACAGAATAACCATTATTCGTGGCGATATTACCCGGGAAGAGACTGCAAATCAGATCAAGGAAGCAGTAGGAGAAGAAGGAGCTGATACTGTTATCTGTGACGCTGCACCCAATCTTTCCGGAAACTGGAACCTGGATCATGCACGCTCCATCGCTTTGGCCGAATCAGCACTTGAATGTGCAACCCGCATCCTTAAACCCCAGGGAAATTTTGTTGTAAAAGTATTCCAGGGAGATATGTTCAAGGAATACCTGGATAAAGTAAGAGGTGAATTTACCTATGTCCGGGCCCATTCACCAGAGGCTTCAAGGTCAGAAAGTGCCGAAATATACGT
>JASMTL010000156.1:0-4492 GCA_041694315.1 Methanosarcinaceae archaeon
ATGCCCCCTCAGTAGAAGCAATCTTGAGAACAGAAGCAACCGCATGATACGTAAAAGCACATGGCATTGCAAGAGTATCGGGATCAAGAGTGATTTCCCTTACAGGAATCTTTTTGTATTCTCCTGCCCTGATTTCCAGATCGTTATCCGCAATCACCATTTCCCATCTTGCACGAGTTGCGATAGTAAATTCGTAAGGCGCTGCCTTAACTTTTTTTGAAACAATTTCACCCTTTTTCCGGGATACTACCTGTATTATCTCTGCAGACATCCAATCACCATTTAAGAATATATGAACAAGGAGATATATAACTATCACCATTGATAATTAACAATGGGTCGCTTCCACCATTACTACCTTTAAAGTAACGAAAACTAAATATTAATAAATTGTGTATTCATCTCAATTCCAATCCATATCAGAATTCAAACCATTATTATACCTACCAGAATAGCGGAGAATCATATGCGAGTCAATGAAAAATGTGTCGGATGCGGACAATGTACTGCTTTCTGCAAACAGGATGCCATTGTAGTCAAAGGAAATGCATATATTACTGACAAATGTACCAATTGTGGCGTATGTGTATTTTACTGTCCCCTTAAGGCTATTGAGGCTGAAAAATGAAAATCAATGTAATCGGAGCAGGGCTTGGCGGCCTTTTAAGTGCGGCTTCACTCGCAACCGAAGGACATGAAGTAGGGGTCTTTGAAAGATTGCCCATTACAGGTGGCCGTTTTACGAACATCGAATATCACGGTTTTAGCCTGTCCACGGGAGCATTGCACATGATACCTCATGGTTCTACAGGCCCCCTGGGCAACCTGCTCAGGAAAATAGGCGCGGATGTGGAAATCGTACCCTGTAAACCTATGGCCATGATCCGCATACCCACAAATGGTTCAAATAATTACAAAGCCGGATTTAAAGATATATCTTTCAATCAGTATGGCTCGCAATTCTCCATGTGGAACAGGCTCAAGCTTTCAATCCTTTTAATTACCACCAGAAGATGGCCTCCTAAAAATATTTCTTTTGAAAACTGGATTCGTAAATACCTGAATGAAGATAGCGCACACAAAACCGCCAACTCATTCTGTGGCTGGGCACTGAGTCTGACAAACAGGGATGTGCCCGCAGAGGAAGCGTTTGAAATATTTGAGAATCTCTACCGTTATGGAGGAACGGGCATCCCAATGGGAGGATGTAAAGGAGTTACGGATGCCCTTGTGGAGATAATTCTTTCAAATGGCGGGAAAATCCATAAAGGTACCGAAGTGAGTCGGATAATTGTGAAAGACAACACAGCCCGGGGAGTAATAGCAGATGGGAAAAAACATTACTCCGATATTGTAATAAGCAATATTGGCCATCCACTTACAAGAGATCTTTATGACCCAGATACCATAGATAACACTTATGAAGAAAAAATAGACAATACCAAGCCTTCTGCGGGAATTAAGATATGTCTGGCCTCAGACGAACCTTTGATCGGTCACAACGGCATTCTACTGACACCTTACTGCCGCCGGGTCAACGGTATCAATGAAGTGACCAACACAGATCCCAACCTTGCCCCACCAGGCAAACATCTGGTAATGGCACACCAAAGTGTCCAGCAGGAAAATATCGATAAACTTGAGGAAGAGATTGAAATTGGCCTGCAGGATCTAAAGGAAGTCTTCCCAAATAAAAAATACGAAGTAATTCTCACCCAGTCATATTATGACGGCTGGCCTGTAAACCGGGCATCTTCCGGCTCAGATATAGGCAATACCACGCCCATCAATAACCTTTACGTGGTTGGTGACGGGGCAAAGGGAAAAGGAGGTATCGAAGTCGAAGGTGTCGCTCTGGGTGTTATGAACACACTGGATATTATAAAGCAACAATATGTGGAGTGACCAGTGTTCCTTAAATAACTTTCCAACCAATCCATTAAGGGGGATATTCCATGCAGATCAGAAGATTCATTGTCCTGTTATTGTTATGTGTACTGTTGAGCACCCTACCTGCTTTTGCCTTCACCTCATACGATGGGCAAGGGGATATGAAAATCTTACAGCAGATAGATGATGATGTTTATGCTGCAGGAGGTAATCTGCAGATTAACAGTGATATAAATGGCGACCTGGTGGTTACCGGCGGCATGATTACCATCAACGGAGATATTGCCGGAGACCTGATAGCTGCCGGGGGTACAATAGCAATACGAGGAAACATAACCGATGATGTAAGGATAGCATCCGGGACACTGACCATATCAAGAAGTATCGGAGATGATGTCATTGCAGGTTGCAGCCAAATCATCCTGGAAGAAAATGCAACAATAGGAGGAGACCTGGCAGCCGGCACGGATACAGCGTACATCTACGGGGATGTTGAGGGCAATGTGTCAGGAAACTTCGGGAATATAATACTTGGAGGGAATGTCGCCGGAAAGGTGGATGTTGATACCAATAAAATACAAACCCTTCCTGATGCTACCATCCAGGGGGAAACGATCACCTCTCCAGATAGATACGCGGGGCAAACAGAATCCGATGAATATGGATACGGATTCATGGATACTGTATTCTGGTTATTGCGTTACATAATGTTACTGTTGACCGGCTGGATAATTCTCTACCTGGCATCAAATAGCATTGAAGACATGACCTTTCACCTCACGGATAAACCGATTTTCAAGACTATAGCCGGCCTTTTATCATTGCTGGGAATCTTCATAGGGTCCATTTTACTTGCAGTAACAGTGATCGGGATTCCCCTGGCACTGCTTCTCTTCCTGATACTGGTGTTTCTGCTTTACTGTGCAAGGATAATAGCCGGCTTATGGCTGGGAAAAAAACTGTTCGGATTGCTGGGCAGGACTGCCACACGATGGCGGGAGATGGCAGTCGGCATATTCATACTACTGCTACTGGGGAGTATCCCATACATCGGCTGGATAGTCTATATGGTCGCCACTCTCCTATCAACAGGTGCAATCTATTATCTATTAAAGGAAAAGGTCAGGCATCGGCCTGCATGAGCCCAAATACATCTACACCTGTATTTTTTAACATCTGCGAAAGTCTGAAAAGGGGGAGGCCAACCACATTAAAGAAATCCCCTTCAACTTTTTCCACAAGCACAGCACCGAGCCCTTGTATGGCAAAGGCCCCTGCTTTACCCATTGGTTCACCGGTTTGCACATAAGCTGTAATTTCTTCCCGGGTGAGATTTTTCATCTTAACGCAAGTGGATATTATGTCAGTATCTTCAATCCCTTTTCCAGAATCAATAACTACAATTCCGGTTAGAACTTCCACAGTTCTGCCACTTATCATCCCCAGCATAGATGTGGCATCTTCTTTATCTGCAGGTTTACCGAGAAGTTTTCCGCCGCATGACACACCCGTGTCCGCTGCGATTATCACAGAATCCGGATATTTTGCCGCAACATCACGGCCCTTTTCCAGAGCGTGCTGAAGCACCTGGGATGAAGGGTCCAAACTCTCATCCATGAGCTCATTGTAACCAGAAGGAATTATCTCAAAGTTATCCCCAATTAGCTGTGTAAACAACTCCCTGCGCCGGGGAGAGGTAGAAGCCAGAATAATCCTGCGCATTGCCAGACCTCAATACTGCTTATAAATAAACCGTCTCTTTGCATAGCCTTTGTAGCCACAGACAATGTAAATACAGTCAACCTTCACAAAGTCCTCACAAGAGTGACACTTCGAATACAGCACATTTTTCCTGCCTGCACGGGGACATTTTTCAATCCATGCTTCAAGCAATTATCCGTACCTCCCTGAGAAGAAATGTACCTCCCACAATATAAACCCGTATTTATGTTGCATTAATCTTATGTAGGATATATATCATTTCATTCTCCATTCATGCCAGAGTATGTCACATTCGCACGTAATGTATTCATCCCTGTCACAAACATCTGCAGGAACAATTGCCATTACTGTACCTTCCGTCGTGAACCGTCCCATCCTGATGCACAATTGATGGGAGAAAACGAGATAGGTGATATTCTAAACCTCGGAAAAAAGGCAGGTTGTACGGAAGCCCTGTTCGTGTTTGGAGAATATGCCGAGGAAGTGCCCGAATACATGGAGTGGCTTGAACAAAGAGGCTATTCTTCAACTGTGGATTATGTCTACAAATTGTGCGAGATGGCAATTGAAAAAGGACTGTTACCCCATACAAATGCCGGGATACTGACCTATGAAGAAATGGAGGTCCTTAAACCTGTAAACGCAAGTATGGGCCTCATGCTTGAAACCACTGCACGTTTGTCTGCCCACGAGCTGTCGCCGGGTAAGGAACCAACCATTCGCCTTGCCATGATAGAAAATGCAGGCAAACTACATATCCCGTTCACAACAGGCATCCTTGTAGGTATCGGTGAAACCCGTAAAAATCGTGTCGATTCCCTTGAAGCCATTGCAGAGTTGCAATTCAAATATGGCCATATCCAGGAAGTAATTATCCAGA
>JASMTL010000157.1:0-11038 GCA_041694315.1 Methanosarcinaceae archaeon
GCGATGATTGCCTTGTCCCTAGGATGGTCAGCCACCTCGATGAGTCTGAGAATTTCTTCCTCTGTCAGCAATTCTTCAGGAATTTTCGATTCATTGACCTTGCTTTTGATCTTGATCCAATTTAGTGCAGAATCATCATTGTACAGCCAGCGGTAAAACTTTCGAAGACATATCTTATAGTCCCTCTTTGTAGAGGCAGATACATCTCTTCTCTGTATGTACCCAACAAGTATCTTTAGATCGTTCTCTTTGGCCAACTCAAAATCAGTATCCAGCCAGAGCCGTAATCGATACAATTGGTCCAGATATTTAAGAACTCGACATTCACCAAGCCCGTCTACAAAAAGATCAGCTTCGTAAGAAAAAAGGAGGTTTTTATCTCGTTCAGAAAAATTAGAATTTTCAATACGTCTCTCTGAAGACTTGAGCCTTCTTTCCGTATCATAGAGTACAGACATTCTTCCCACCTTCCTTGACCATTCAAGGCAGGAGGGCTTTGTACTGCAAGTTTAAAGCCTCGGGCGGGATTCGAACCCGCGACCTCGTCCTTACCAAGGACGCACTACACCCCTAAGCCACCGAGGCACGCTTTTCTTGACTGCGACCCCTCAATAGGAGTGATACCATAATAAGTTTTCGGTTTTCTGGATTCGGTTCAGAGCAACCAGCGACCATCTGCAGGGAAGCGTTCTTTGATCCACATGAGCGTGTCATTGTGGTGCACAATACGATAGGTCCTTGAGAGACATTCACGACTGCCAAAAAGTGGACCATCGGCTTCCATCTGTATGGTATCAAGGTCCCTGCGGGTCTCCATGCCGTAATTACGCAGGATCTTACCAATTGGTATATCGGCACGCATCATATCCCTGCGAACCTCTTCTGGCATACGGCCTATAGGAGAGAGGGAAACCGCATGAACATAAGGGACACCATCCGCCACCAATCGCACGGTGCGATTATTCACTTCTTCACCAACATCCACATCCAAAAGCCCGGCCATTTCCTCATCTGCTTTTACAAGATGCTGATCCTCGGTAATTACCTCAACTTCGTGGCGTGTCATGATCTCAAGCAGGAAGGTGACAGAACCATCGGTACCTGCACAGACACGCAGGCATGTGGGAATTTCAAAAGCCTTAAGATCCTTGAGAAAGTCGCGATTGGCAAACACGTATGATCCTGTTATTTGGAAACTGCCTTCTTGGCGTTCTTAACTCGTTCCTTGGCAGTGTAACCTGTTGCCTTATAGAGAAAATCGCGGAATCTCTTGTTGGTATCAAGAATAATCTCATCAGAGACACCTTCAGCTTCAGAATTCGTGTCAACTGCAAGTTTTTTACCGTTCATCCACACAGAAAGTTCCTTCATAACACCGTATGAAGTAACTAATCTATCTCCTTTTCTGGATATATCGGAAGGGAAACATTCCTCAAGCGCTTCATAGATACGTTCAATATCGGGGGAATGACCACGTTTTAATTTGTATTCCTGCATGTCGATCGATTAATTACATACCGGCAGACATGGATAAATGTTTTGGTCTAAAAAAATTATCTGAATTCAAACCACATAGAAAACAAATAAACAAAATATAATTTCTCATATATAAAAACATATTTAAATACCTTCATATCATAGTGCGATTTGTAATGAGCAAGGCTGAAAAGCAGCTTTCATATCGTACCACCACCATACCACCAATCTGCTTTTTTTACGATACCTTGCTCATTACCTTATCGTTAAAATTATTCCTTACCAATTATCTTACGCCCATTTTCTCCCACAATTATTACACGGGGCACCTTTTCTGCAACAATAGCGGCAAGGCTTTCCATATCCTCCCAGGCAGGCACAGGCGAGGTGTATCCTGCAAAAGGATGATCAAAGTCGGGATTGCTTAAGAATTGATAAAGAAGTACCTCACAGGCTCCTTCCATAACAGGCAACATCCTCTTCACGGATTCTTCAGTAACATAACCGGGAATTACACGAACCCAGAGTCGCAACCATCTGGTTTTAGCAATATCTATCGATGTTTTGAGATTTGCTACATATTGTTCTACCCTTTTGGAGGAAATGCCTGTAAGTTCCTCAATTGCAGCCGTGTCTTCAAGTGGAACTTTCAATTCCAGAACAAAACCTTTTACAAAGGGCAGGGATTGCTCCAGTACTTCAGGTTTCATGCCATCCGACTTTAGAATAATCTCCATACCCATTGAATACAACCGCTCAATCAAAGGGATTAAATCCTTCTGGAGAGTGGGTTCGGCCCCTCCGATAAAAACCTTCTTTGCAGCCGAATTGCTAACAAAGTCAACAACTTCATCTATACTGTATTCCTCAAAGGGTTGCCTGATATGAATACAATAGGGACATTTCAGGTTACACCCAAAAAAGTCCAGACGTACCTGTTCTCCCTTTAACCCCATATTGATAAGTCGCATTTTATATTCCCACTCACAACAATAAATATAGAAGTATATCAAACTTTCTAAAATTGAATTACGCCTGCAACCATGGACAAATTATAATACCAGAAAAACCAATTTAGCCTCAAGATATACGTTACGGGTGAACTTATGGTAAAAAAACTGACCCTCGAAGACCTAAAACTGAGCAAGGAAAAAATGGAAGATGAGATGGGAGCTGAAATCGAAGGCCTGTATGACCTCGTAATCCCTCCGGGCACTCCTTCATATCTGGTCTATGATCTTGTTGAAGAATTCGATCTTGAACCCCTTGAGAGAAAGATTGGTGTAAACATTGTTGAATGTGATGAAAGAGAAGTTATAGTACTGAGGGGAGAACTTGAAGCCGTCCAGGCAGCAGAACAATACCTTTATGATGAATTGAAAGCCTATGTGGGATCCGAGTGAAATTACTCCTGGATCCCCGTTATTAAATCTTTGCTGAAATCAAAAACTTCTGCTAAATCTTTACCATCGGTTACTTTCACACAACAACTATCATCAATTTTCCCGATGGCTGCAGCAGTTATATCCACTTCCTCGAATGCATCCAGGCATTCATCGACATTTTCCGGTTTTGCAGTCACAATGTAACCGGTTGCCGGATAAATCATCAGCCACTGATCCAGGGCAACATCTGCAGGTTTGGGAATCTGTCTCAGATCTACCTCTGCACCCACCATACTTGTTTCACAAAGCATCCCCAGCGTACCTATGGTACCCGGATTACTGATGTCCTTGCCGGCGGTGACAAGATGTCTTTCGCCGATCTTTTGCATTATCATGAACCGGGAGCGAACGGTTTCAGGGTCCTTGAAAGAAGTCGTATCCCAGCTGTAAGGAGAATTTTTGCCCACACGACCATCCATATCATAGCCGACAATAACTGTATCACCCACACAGGCAGTGTCACTGCGGATGACACAATCCTTCTTTGCGATTCCTATAATGGACACTGCCAGTGAATTGTAAGGTGTGTCAGGATGCAGATGACCACCGACCATGGGCACACCAAATTTTTTCACCCCGTCTTTCATACCCTGCAGCATACCGTCACATACATCCTTATCAGAAGAAGACATCACATTAACCATGGCAAGCGGCCGTGCCCCCATAGCAGATATGTCGTTAATATTTACAACGACAGAAGTATAACCTGTCCACCAGGGACTTGCTTCTGTGATCCTGCCCCATATCCCATCAGCCGCAAACAGGATGACGTCATCACCATCAATATCAATTATTGCAGCGTCATCACCCATATCAACGACAGCACCCCCATAACTTTCCCTCACGTCATCAAACATACGTGCAATGTCTGCGATAGGTGCCTTGCGGGATACACCCTCAAAATCGTGCAGTTTTTGGGCAAGGGTATGTACATCCAATTGAAAATCTCCACATTTATTCTGACGCGTCATCAGAAGTTTTCTTTTTGGCGGATTCGGCCTTTTTAAGAGCATCAACTTTAACCATATTGCGACGCTGCTCACTCATTTGAGAAAGATCTTTACCCAAAAGGCCATAGGCATCGGACCGGCACTGGCGACAGTGGCGCATTTGTTGAACATAGGGTTCACAGGAATCCTGTACAGCTTTGCGTTCCTGTGAAGTAGGAGCAGTCCAGTCAGCAAAATCAGCCTGACAGATAAGAGGCATAACATTCATGATATACACACCCATGTCATTGAGTTTCTGTGCAATCTCGATAATATGATCCTCATTGATACCCGGAACAAGCACCGTGTTGATCTTAACAACCAGTCCTGCTTCCACAGCCTTGCGAATACCTTCAAGCTGGTTTTCAAGAAGAATGCTGGCTCCTTTAACACCCCGGTAGGTTTTACCGTTATAGTTTACATGATCTACAATTTTTGCCCCTATTTCAGGGTCAATGGCATTCAAAGTAACAGTTAATGTGGAAACACCGGAATCCAGGACATCCTGTATCCTGGCAGGCAGAGCCAGACCATTGGTACTCAGGCAGAGAGTGACATCCGGGAAAAGTTGTTTTATAAGTTTGAAAGTCTCAAAGGTTTCCTCATTTGCAAGCGGATCGCCCGGACCGGCAATACCCACGACTTTAATGAAGGGATATTCTTCCAATACCTTTTGTGTTTTTTCAAGGGCCTGTTGTGGAGTTAAAACTTCACTTGTAACCCCGGGTCGACTTTCATTTACACAATCAAATTTACGGTCACAGTATTTGCATTTAATATTGCATTTAGGAGCCACCGCCAGATGAATCCTTCCAAATTTATGTTGTGCATCCTTGTTATAGCAGGGATGCTGGGCAATAAGTCTCTTTATCGAGTCCCGGTATTCTTCCGGCAGACATTCCTCAGGGTCCTTTCCGCTCTCCGTGGCCAAAACATTTCCTCCACTCTAGACAAATCTTATGTTGCTATTGAGTCACAGCTAGATATAGGTTTTGGAATCCTGCTCAGTCAATTCCACTTAACTGGCACCACTTGCCGTGTCCTTCCCAGACCTTCACAGAGAGAGGGAAATCCAGCTGCTGGGATAAGCGGTTATAGATGTGCTCACAGAGATTTTCCGAACTTGGATACTCCAGGATATCATTGAGCATGCAATGATCGTACTCTTTCAAAGTAGACCGGACGGTCTGTTTTACATTATAGAAATCAATGACCATTCCGGATGGCTTCTTCTCTCCTTCAAGGACAACTTCGACTTTATATGTATGACCATGAACTATACCACAACTTTCATGCCCGGGCAGATAGTGGGCACTGTCAATATATTCCTCTACTCCAAGTTTCATTTTTGTCATTATAGACACCCCCACATTTTGTGAGTCTGAGGGATTATTAGAGTGTTTTTAATTTCAAGTAAATTTTCCTGCAGGGAAAGTATTGTTTGTATATCTGTAGCCCTTGTGTGCTGTGTGACCGGCTGCAGTACTACACAGCTTATGTAATCGGATATCTGCGCTACAACATCCATCACATCAGCCGGTTTAGTTGAAGAAGTTACTACAATTTTACAGAAACAATCCCTGTGTTGATTGCTGCGAAGTGTGCGGAAACACTGGTATGTGCGTTCGATGTGTTCAACAAAATTACTCCCTTCAAATTCTTCAGGTAATTTCACATCTCCGGCCACATAATTCACCGAGTCCTTTACAATCGCTGCTTTTTCCGGCAGAGTCATGTTGGTTTCAAGATAAACAGGTGCAGGCAGATTCAGCTCCCTGATGAATTCTGCATGCAAAAGAGGTTCCCCGCCTGTCAGGGATACCGAATGAAGATTATTAAATGCTCTGGTTTTCTCTTCAATGTCTGAAGCGCAAAGCAGGGGTGAGAGTTTCTCAAATTCACCACTTCCAGGCACTTTTTCAAAAAGACAATGATCCGGCTCATCGAGAGGAGTATCACAGTAGGAGCAATCCAGATTACACCCAACAAACCTGACAAAGGCCTGCCGCGCCCCTACATAAGGACCCTCTCCCTGTACCGCACAGAATATCTCGGACACCGGCTTCCTTTCCACTTAAACCACATCCAGGGGCCGGGATTTTCGAAGATCTCCTTCGATATCCTCCATCTCTTTAATGTATCTGCCTGTGATAGCTTCCAGCAATTGCCGGGCTTTTTCTGCAGCAATACCACATTCATCCAGGTTGCCATAAAAATCATGGGATACGTTGATGCCAAAATGTATCTTCTGTGAGACCGCAGAGGTGCTTGCAATTGATACTGTCAGTTTTTTCCCATTGACAAAAAGATCATCCCCTTCCCTTTTAGTCATGATTCCCATAGAAAAAAGAGTTTCAGCAACAAGAGTTGTGAAAAGCCGCTGCCTGCTGTAGATTAATTTCAGATCGGTGGAATCGAAATGCTCAATGATGAAATGAAGCATGTCTGCAGATACAATGGATTCGTTTTCCCTTTTGTCCTCAAGGTCTATCATGTGTGCGATTTGCACATCACATTGTCCCCGGAATGCCACCACTGAATCGGCCTGTATCCCGAACATCTGGTAGGCCCAGAGAGAGGATATCTGGCTGCCGTCATAATCATAAGTCTTATCCATTATATGCGCTTCAATTCCCATTAGAGGTCCTCCATTGCCGGATCCTGCACACCTGCTTCCCGGAAAGCCCGTGTCCGCCTGACACAGCTTTCACATGATCCGCAGGGTTTTTCTTCGCCCTGATAGCAGCTCCAGCTTAAAACCAACGGAGCCTGTACTCGCACTGCTTCCTTTACAATGGCCACCTTATCCATTTCAAGCACAGGAGATATCAGCCGTACTCCATTGAGAGTGGAGTAAGAAAAGGCCCGATTGATACTGTCTACAAATTCCGGGGAATTGTCCGGGAAAGTGGCGGCTTCCTCTGCATTGAAACCGGCAATAATATAGCCACAATCCATAGCTTCGGCAAAAGCGGCAGCAACGTTTGCCATTAATCCGTTCCTGTTGGGAACCCAGACGTTTGCGGCGGATTCAGAAGTAGCTTCAGCATTCCCGAGGTCTGTCTCGGCCATATCCGGTACGTGTCTTTGCCGGTTTACCAGGGATGTTGTAGTAATATCTTTCATCCAGTCCAATAAAATTACACGATGTGGAATGCCATAATGAGCACATATCTGCCGGGAGCGTTCAATCTCTGCATCCGCAGCCAGCTGCCCATAATCAAAGGTCAGGCCAAGCTGTACATCCTATTTTGCAGACGCTATCGCAAGGGATGCGAGAGAATCCAATCCACTGCTGATCAAACAAACCGCTTTCATTAATATACACCGGTATTCCTCCAGTACTCCCGGGGTATTATTTATAGATATCCCGTCGAAACTGGCAAATATAATATCTACAATATATTAATATAAAAGGTGAAAGTGTGTCCGGAATAAAAGATAAAGAAACACTGAAATCCCAGTTACAGAAAATGTACTGGATCGAAACAGAAATGGAACAACTTGTCGTATGGGAATCACGCATCGAACTCATGGGAGAAGAATTGGATGCCCTTGAAAGACTTGCAAATGATTCAGACAAACACGGCCTGAAACTCAAAAACTGGATGGAAAAAGCCGACATACCACTTCCAGATAAAATACCAAGAGGGCTTCCTCAAAAAGTATTTGATTTTGAGAGTATGGACAGCCCCGAAATGTTCAAAGCCATAATGAAATATGAAATCCTTGCACGAGATGTTTACAAGAATATCACTGAGATCGAGCCCTATATAATTGAGGAACTGTTTCCTGATGAAAATGACCAGAAGAATTTCCTCAAGGAGATGGAACATATCTCTAAAGAGGAAGAAGGCCACAGGCAGATCTGTGAGGAAAGGGTCGGCGGATTTAAGACCATAAGGGGCAAAAGGTGAGTGGTTACCTTGCCCTTACCAGACATAATCAGAACAATTTTGCCTTCGAGCCTATACCTTTATTTTTTGCTTTTTTATAAACCAGATTGGCAGTCACAATGTCCTGTATTGCCAACCCCGTTGAATCGAAAACCGTGACCTGAGAATCCGATTCGCGCCCCTCATGCAGACCGGCAACTATCTGGCCCAGCTGGGCGAAGATGTCTGCCTGTCGGATGTATCCCTCTGAAAGGGGGACATTCACTTCCCCGGAATGGGTGGCCTGTGCCATATCATCGACCACAACCCTTGCTTTCTGGAGGATGGAGGGTTCCAGCTCTTCCTTACCCCTGGCATCAGCCCCGATAGCATTTATATGGATACCCTCAGGCAACCATTGTGCTTTGATGACCGGTTTTTTTGAAGGAGTGGTAGTTACCAGAATGTCCACATCACAGGCTTTCTGGACACTATCAACTACTGTTATGTCACAGCATGCAACTGATTCCATTCCTTCTTTGAAATCCTCCGCCCTTGAAGTATCCAGATCAAATACATATACCTGTTCAAGCTCGAAAACGTTCGATATAGCCTCTAACTGTGTCCTGGCCTGGTTACCAGCTCCCACCATCCCCACGACACTGCTGTTTTCATGTGCAAGATAGCGGGCTGCCACACCTCCTGCGGCCCCGGTACGTATTTCCGTGAGGTATGTACCATCCATCATGGCAAGAGGTGCACCGGTTGATGTGGAATTGAGTATCACCGTCGCCATAACAGTAGGCAGCCCTACTTTGCGGTTTTCAGGATGAACATTTACGACCTTGACACCTGCAACATCCTCTTCCTCCAGGAAAGCGGGCATTGTGCGTAGATCACCATTATGCTCGGTAAAATAGAGATAGGACTTAGGTGGCATCTGTACCTTATTCCTGCCATGCTGGGCAAAAGCCATTTCCACTGCCTCCAGGGCTGAAGGCATATCCAGCAGGGATTTCACATCATCCTGATCAAGCCAGAGTATTTCCAAAAAATCACCATTAAAGGGTGGTTGCCGACATGTATAAAACTTATCGGAAGAGATTGTCAGATATGACATCTGCCGCAGGTAGCACATCAGTCGAAAGACTCAAAAATAAACTAAGGGAACCTGCAGCCGACATAAGGTACCTTCTCTACCGGGGATACAGGAGAAAAGGTGCAATCAGGTTTGTCAGTAACCATTACCGTCTGGCAGAAGAAGAAAGGCACATTCTCACAAGGCTTATATTTGACCCGGAGACCGCAGCCAGACGCAGTAATAAAAGGCTTGCGTGCTCCCGGCTAAAAGGGTGTGATATATTCATAGACGGGTACAATGTACTGATAACCATGGAAAGCGTGCTTCATAACGAGACAGTATGGTTTGCAGACGATGGATTCCTGCGTGACACCCGGGGAATTTTCAAGAACCACACCAATACAGCTACAACCTACCAGGCTGTTGATGAGATGCTGACCACACTCTCGGTACTGGCAATAAATTCTGCAACAATCCTCCTTGACAGCCAGATGAGCAACAGCGGTAAACTTGCACAATTTATCCGTAAGAGAGCAGCTAAATGCCCTTTCAAAACAGCCGTCACGACATCAAAAAATGTGGATTTCGATCTCAAGCAGGTTGGATACCGGGGGGTTATAGCAACCGCTGACAGCGTAATAGTAGATGCTGTGGAGAGGGCGGCCGACCTAACCGCCTGCTGGATGGAACAGAACGGTATTGTGGGAGAGAATATAGGTAATGGAGAAAAACATACGTCAATCACAGATATTGATCGGATGAACAGAATCTGCCAATGAAATTGATTATTGTCCCCCCCCCATTCTGCATAAACATTCAAAGACAACAGTTAGATAAATAAGAGACATGGATCATACATTCAATGAATATAAAATATAACAGGCAGTGAAATGAATGGCAGAAGAAATGAGTCCTGAGGAAATGGAACAAAAGAAAGAAATGGTAATGTCCATGTGCATATGCCCTAGCTGTCCCTCTTGGGTCGAATGTGGGGAAAAGGGAGGATATTGTTTCCCAACAATCGGAAAGAGTGACTGTATTAACGAAGAGAGTGGCTGTATCTGTGGAGGCTGTCCGGTAACAGAGGAAATGGGACTTACTAACGGCTATTACTGTACCAGGGGATCCGAGAAGGAACAGCTTGGGAAGTAATCCTTTCATAATATCTTTTTTTGAACATACATATTCCGTGCAGTACATCAGGGAAATATACTGTGATACAATGTCCAAATACCGATGTGAGATCTGTAATGTTTTTGAGTATGACGACGATAGAGGAAAGCCACTTACAGATATCAGGCCGGATACGAAACCGGAAGATTTCCCTGATGACTGGGAATGTCCTATCTGTAAAGCGAATAAGACCCACTTAAAACCCATAAAAGAGGAGAAGGCTGAGACCCGGAGCAACTGCGGCTGCAAAGAAGTTTGTCAAGCAGGCAACTTCAATACCTACACTGTTTGCCCTGCACAGAGCCAGGAAATTTCTGGATGACAGGAACATAAAGGATATCTCACTGGTTATCACAGGGGGCCTAAGGGTTTCCTCTGATTTTGCAAAGGCCCTTGCAATGGGAGCCGATGCCATAGCAATAGGCACTGCAGCCCTGATGGCATGTGCATGCCAGCAATACCGTTTGTGTGATACAGGACAGTGTCCGGTGGGGGTTACCACCCAGAATCCGGAACTTCGAAAGAGGTTGAAGATCGAATATTCCGCCAAAAAACTGGAGCATTTCCTGAGAGTTTCAACGGAGGAAATGAAGGATTTTGCCCGGCTGACTGGCAACGATGATGTCCATAAATTAAGCACAGAGGACCTGTGCACCACAAACACGGAAATTTCAGGAAATACTGATATAGAGCATGTCTGATTAAAGACATGTCATTTTTACTAATTTTTCTACTTAATGGACAAAAACATAATTATCCGATCAGGATTACATTAAATCCAGATGAAAAACATAGGAATACTCATAACCGATCCTGAAGACTGGACCACAAAATCCCTAATCGAAACCGCATCTCACAACAACATTAATCCTATTCCGATAAACATTGCAGATGCAGAAGTGACTATCGGGACAAACATAACCTACCATGCAGGTGATATAAACCTGCAGGACCTTGATGCCATCATTGTAAGAGATGCCGGCGGAGGCAATGGAGAAG
>JASMTL010000158.1:0-16410 GCA_041694315.1 Methanosarcinaceae archaeon
CTCCGACATCTATTTTACCGTCAAATTCAGCCTCATTGGCGTGTGTGAGATTGATTGTCGTTTCTGCACTCCCTACTCCAATTATTGCAAATATAATTGCAAATAACAGTATAAATCTTATCTTTTGGCTCATATAGCACCACCAGTATAAAATTGATTTGATTGTTATAAAAAATAATAAGTACCACAAGTACGAAAAATAGTGAGTAGATGAAGGGATAATTGAGTCTCAATACATTGATGTCTGTGAAACATCCTTTTATCCGCAGACCGATTTTCACAGACACCAATATATTGTACACATTTTAATTCAAGTTGACTGCAATAGATTCATAGAAAATAATGCTAGTTAGACATTACAAGTTAGCTGTAGTGATAAAACAAAGTATCCCCTCAAACTTATCTTCTGGTAATCTTTTGCTAAAGGGGAGAAGGCTTGAATGTCTTATTTTTCTCTTCTGTTGTCTGTATCTTCCTTAAGGCAAATGTACCAGTCGGAACATTTCAATTCCTTATCTTCCATGCGCTTTTTTGCCTCTTCATAGGAAAGAGGAGTAGGTACTATGACATCATCGCCGGGATTCCAGTTAACAGGAGTATCTACTTTTTCCGAATCTGTTTTCTGGATTGCCTGAAGGATACGTTTTATTTCATCGAGGTTTCTGCCATTGGAAATTGGATAAAAGGCCATATAGCGGATGCGTGACTCCGGGTCAATTATGAATATCCCCCTAACCGGTTGGGTATTTATGATTTCGTTTTCATTAGTTGCCTTGTTTGCCTGAATGTCCTGGATGTCCTGAATATAGCTCATATACCTTTTGTTCTCAGAAGGCTGGAGCATCCCATATTTTTTTACTATTGATAATCCCTGGTCTTCTACTATAGGAAATCCTACATCTATACCTGAGATACCGTTGAACTCCACCTTTTCCCTTATAGAGCGTAACCAGGAAATATGTGATTGGACGCTGTCAACTGACAGGCCAAGAAGTTCGGTATTGAGCTGCCTCAATTCTGCCTGCATCTTTGCAAACATAATAAATTCAGTGGTACATACAGGAGTAAAATCTGCAGGGTGGCTGAAAAAAATTACCCATTTACCTACATAATCTTTTGGAAAATTCACTTCCCCATGTGTGGTACGGGCCCTGAAAGAAGGAGCAATTTCCCCCATCATTGGAATTCTGGCAGTCATATATTCATTTTGTTCCACAATAACCCCCCGTTTATCTGATCATTCTTATATTCAGTTTGTAGCTGTATATTTAGGTTTTTACAATTTTTTATTTTATCATTTATACCAGTAGTTGTATAACCCGCATTATTTTGTCTGGTGAAATTAATTGAAATTATAACAATAGCAAATCATCATGTATTATCCGGATATTACCTTAATCCAAAGCATGAAATTTTAAAGCCGGTTTAATATTTCAAAACAAAGAGTATATATCTAATACTCAACTACATAAGTAATGATCAGTATTGATCAGACCTGCTTAATAATGGGGTGGTATGAGCGGGCTGGGGAGTGGGGGTACTAAAAAAGGTAATTACCCGCTCATCAATTAAGAATGGTTTTAGCTGTATATACATGTTTTGCCCTGATTTCTAACCTTAATAATAATTAAAAGCATCTAGCTAAAGCATTGTACATAAATTCATACAAATACATCATAAAGGTAGTAATAATATTGCATACAGATCTAAACCAATTCATAATGAAATAAGCATTAAACAATTGTTTTGAATGAACATAATATTGTTATGGATTATTGTATTTCTAGAGCATTAAAAGGAAACATCGAAATGCCTGAAGAAAATAAACGCAGGACAGCATTCATAATGGCTATAACAGTAGGTTTTCTTGATATCCTTGCACTTTATCTCGGGACAATCAGGCCGGCCCATATAGGCTGGGCAGTAGCAAGTACAGGAATAATAACTTTTCTGGGAATACTGATGTTGATAAATCATCTTTCCAAATCCACTGACTTCGATAAGGGAGAAGTCAGGAAAGCAATGACAGGATCTTTCATCATGGTTTATTTTTCACTTGTATCCCTGCTTACATTAACCGATATAGGTGCCTCAGATACAGAGCTAGCCAAAACCATAATCGCTCATTTCACCTACCTTGTAGGAATCGTTGTTGTATTCTATTTTGGATCCAGGGCAGTTGAGAACTATTTGGATGTGCCTCAGAAGCCGGAAAAATAATGACCATTTAAGATGTATGAAAAAAGAAGAGGCAAAAAAACCTATGTCCTCTTCTGTATTTATGCTGCAAAAAACAGGATACTCAGTAATGTTCATTTTTGCGGGGAATTATCCTGTGGACCCGTTGTTGATACTTCCTGTATTCATCCCCAAACTGTGCCACCAGCCTTGTTTCCCAGTGCAGCGACCCCAGGTAAAGGTATATGCTTGCCAGCAGGTATATCACAAACAGGTTTACCGTCATGAAGGGAGTAAACCAGATGATAATCAATCCTGTCAGCAGGAAAGGATCCCTTACCCATCGGTATATACCCCGGATCTGCAGGGACTCAGCATTATTGGCATTGGGGCCGGCCAGCTGGGCACCAATCCTGAACCTGTGGGGAGCATCCCGCAAAGCCCTTGGTGCAACCAAAGCAGCAGCCAGCTGTACCCCTACCATCAGCCACATCCACGGAGAAGGTACTATGTATAAAAGAGGGCCCGGATTTTTGTAAAGCAGGTAGACAAGCGGCAAAATCGTAATAACTGCAATGAAACTATATGCCGGCATATACAGCGTTTCTGCCCGTGAACCCAGAACCCGCATGAGTCGGCGTTTGAATGGCAGGCTGGCCAAGAAACTGTGAATGGCTGCAAACGCCACAAGACAAAAAACAAGGATAATCGTAGATGAAACCAGTTCCAGCACTCTCCTTTTTTGTATGAATAAACCTTTTTAATTATTTGTAATCTAACAGGAACCTGTAGTATCTTTGTGTAAAACAACTATCTAAATGTTACGAAAACTATTGAGTTTTTGTTCTGGATGCAATAACTATAAGATAAAGATAATATTTATTTCTGTGTTTCTTTTACATGACAAAAATATATTAATTTAGCCTTAGTTCATGACAAATCAATTTATCAGGCAGCAAACACCACATTGAATATCCATTGTTGGCGAACAAATTTTCTATTGGATTGGTGAATCAAAAATGCCTGCAGAAAGCAATATCTAAAATATAGGATGCAATAAAACAATCGCATTGAAGGAAAAGAAAATAATTATTCACCAGTAAAATGGTGAATAATCGAATAGTCAATACAGCAGTTATTTCTCACCCTTTCTCAGGCTTTTCATCTTCTCAAGTTCCCCCTCAAGTTCCCGAATCTTCATTTCATCGATAGAATCCGCATAATTGCTAAGTTCCTTATCGGCTGTCTGAAGAGTGCTGTGCAGCCTTTCTATTACATTTTTCTCCAGATTCAGCCTCTGCTTCCTGGTCTCGCTAACAAGGTCCTCGACAAGTATTTTCCCTTCTTCCTTGCTGATGGCACCTTCATTAACCCTTGTCTTAACAAATTCTCGTATTCGCTCTTCAGACATAGCTGCCAATCCTGCACCAATCAATGCAGTTGCGCCTAAAAGACCCATCTTTTTTATTTTTTCCATATATACTACCCCATTACTGATCAGATAGGATTCACAATCGGTATGAGTTAAAATCAACCAATAAGTCACTCTACTATATTTGAAACCATAGACAAATTTACCATCTGTCATTATAATAACAATGGATGAATGGATACCGATTCAGGAATTCACAACTCCCCGATTTGTGTTTCCCGTCCATTTAATAATAGGTACAACTAAATATATATTTGTTGGGTCTTGAAGAAGAGGCTACAGTTTAATCTTATAATTTTTTTATTTATCTCAGGAAGAAGATTCTTCCTGATTATTGAATACCTGATTACCCAGTTCAGTTACATCATAAGTATCCGTTTCAGGATTGTATTTTAACAAACCATCCTTTGCCATTTTATCCAACATTGACTTCATTATATCGTCTGTCATTGTTTTGACCTTTTAATTATTTTTAACTAATATCCACAAAGACCGTATAGCGAGCATAGACATTAAGGCAAAATTAATACATGTTGTCAGATTATATTTAATATAGTATTGCAGGGGGAATATATGAACGGAATCGGGTATTATGGTTATGGATACCATACTGTGGTGGGTATCTTTGTATTTGTCCTGATTATAATAAGTATCGGTTTATTGATCAAATTATACCTTGAGAGAGGTAAATGAAACTAACGTAATAAATTTGATATTATCAACAATTGTAATTATGATAATAAGAGGTGAAACAATGGACAAAGGGTTTTCAAAGGATTTGAATGACTTGATGCAATTCCCCACAGAGGGAATCTTCAGTACAGTACTGGCAAAATCAGACACCTATAATTACACACTGATGTGTCTTGCAGGTGGAACTGATATTGATGAACATACATCCACAAAAACAGGTGTGGTCCAGGTCCTGAAAGGAAAGGGTGTCTTCCGTTTATATGGAAATGAAATCGAAATGAAAGAAGGTACGTTCATTTTCATGCCTGCAAATGCACCTCACTCCCTTCAAGCCCGGGAAGACCTAGCAATACTTCTTTGCCTGACTGAGTAAACCAATTACACGATAAAAGGAATATATGAATTGACCAGCCGCTTATAAGGATAAAAGGGAGCAGGGGATTTATGAAAATATTAATCATAAATGGATTTCCGGGAAGCGGGAAAACGACCACGATCAAGGAAATAGCAAAGAATTTTGCCGAAAAGGGGAAAAGAGTTGTAGTAATATTTACCGAGGAAGGGGAAGTCAGTTATAGTGATATCAAAAACACAAATATCATCACAAAAGAAGTCATAAACGCCTGTGTTCCATGCAGCCTCAGGTTCAATCTGGAAAGCATCTTGAAAAACGAAATCAGTGGCTCCACTCCTGATTTTGTGATCATCGAACTTCTATCAAGTGCATCCTCGTCCCAGATAAAAGCAAGCCTTGAGCCGATGAATATCCCTGACATGTCTTTTGCTCCTGCTGTAAATATTGTAGATCCTAAAACTTTCATCACTGATGTTGATAAATTGCCCAAATTTGTAATCGACAGGATTAAAGAGGCCGATATAATCTGTCTGAACAAAACAGAATCTGCAAAAGGTGAAAACATCAGAGATGTAAAAGATTTTCTCCGTAATGCCAATCCAGATTCAATCATAATGGATATTTCTGCAAACAACCCCAATGAAGATTTTAAATCTTTGCTGGATCAATTGGTAAATTACGATAAATCATAATCACAAAAAATAGTCAAGGGGGGAAACATGATTCTCGAGCGTATAAAATCAGAAGGAATTGCACATCTGTCATATTTCCTGGGTTCCGGGAATGAGGCTGTGGTAATAGATCCGCGCAGGGACTGCCAGATTTATGTGGATCTGGCACGCCAAAATGGAATGAATATAAAATATATTTTTGAAACGCATCGCAATGAGGATTACGTGATCGGTTCACAGCAATTGAAAACTCTCACAGGTGCAGATATATACCATGGAATAAATCTGGATTTTGAATATGGAAGTGCCTTAAAGGATAAACAAGATTTTACATTCGGTTCACTGAAACTAACAGTCCTGCACACACCGGGCCATACAGATGAAAGTATGTCATATGTGCTATCAGATCTTAATTCAAATGAGGTTCCTGTAATGGTATTTACGGGTGACACATTGTTTGTGGGGGATGTGGGAAGAACAGACCTTAATGGGCCCGACAAAACTTCACAGATGGCATCAAAACTATATGACAGCATTTTTAACAAAATACTGCCACTGGGTAGATGAAGTAATACTCTGTCCCGCCCATGGTGCCGGTTCTGTTTGCGGTGGCGTCATCTCACAAAGAGAGCACAGTACCCTGGGACTGGAACGTATTCATAACCCCGTATTACAGAAAACTGACAGGGACGAATTTGTAAAACGTAAACTTGCAGAGCATCACGAGTATCCCCCTTACTTCAGGAAAATGGAAGAATACAATCTCAGGGGATTACCAATCCTGGAATGCCTGCCTGTTCCCAAAATGCTTTCCCCGCAAGAGTTCAGGGAAGAAATGGAAAAAGGGGCTCTAGTTGTGGATACACGTATGCCTCATTCCTTCGGCGGAGCCCACATCAAGGATACATACAGCATATGGCTGGAAGGTCTGCCTTCTTTTGCAGGCTGGGTTCTGCCCTATGATAAACCTATACTTCTGGTCATGGAAGAAAAAGAGCAGCTGGACAAAGCTGTAAAATATCTGATACGTTTGGGCTATGATAATATCAAAGGCTTCCTGCAAGGGGGAATTTCCGCCTGGTATATGGAAGCTTTACCTGTCGACGGATTCTATCTCATATCCGTGCATGATCTGAAAAGGAAACTGGACAAAAATGAAAGGATGGTTATCCTGGACGTGCGAGGCCAGGATGAATGGGAAGCAGGACACATAAAGGGATCCACACATGTATACGTCGGCAACCTAGAAAATAACCTGGATAAGCTACCCGATAAATGTCAGGTAGTTGTCTATTGTGGTTCTGCAAGACGTTCCAATATAGCGGCTTCAACTTTGAAAAGGAACGGATATAGAAAGATATATAATGTCCTTGGTAGCATGGCGGCATGGAAGAATGCGGGATATGAAATCGTGAAATGATTTTATTGTGATTACAGGGAAATGGGACAAACACCGATATCTAAAAATGATTAAATAACTGAATTGGCTAACAAGTAACAATGAAATTCATAAAACCAATTGTTGCGATTTTCTTCCTTTCTGCAATACTACTTACCAGTGGATGTGCAGATGAAACAGATCGGTCAGTAGTCCAATCCGGTGTTGTGGAAATCAAAGGAGAAAATATCAGGGAAACCGTACAGTATGAAGAGGAAATTATCGATCTGTACATAAATGGGGAGTCCATCAATGTAGTGGTGGAATGGGGCACACGGGTTGATAATGCCACTATTACCGGCAACAATATCGAAGTTCTATTCAAAGATGGATCAAGTATTGAGGAAATTTACCTGAGCGGGTCACACATAACCGTTATGGTACCAAAAGCCCAGTATCCGTTTATACAAAAGGAAGGCAATGATGTGGGAGTGGTGTACTATTAATTCAATTCCCCAACTCAAGACATAAGTGCGAATGATCTTTTTATCAGCACTTTTGTCTCTTTACATTAGGCCCTTCACAGGTATCCTGCACAACAAATCCCGCTTGCGCAATTTCATCCCTTATAGCATCTGCTGTGTCCCAATCCTTTTCATTTCGGGCCTGCTCACGTATCTTTACAAGCTCCATTATCTCTTCTGGCACTTCCTCGCTTTCTTGTGCAAAAATGCCAAGGGTATCTGCAAACCTCCTGTAGAGGGAAAGAAGTTTTTCAAGTACATCCTTATTCCTGCCGGTCTCAAGGTACTGGTTGGAAATACGGGATAATTCATGGTAAACGGCGATTGCTTTCGGGATGTTCATGTCATCTTCCAGAGCGTTCCTGAAATTATCTTCAAGATTGCCAGGCAGGTCTATCATTTCCTGATCAGAAGGATATTCATTATCATCTGCTCTCTTTATAGCAAATTCCAGATTTTCCAGTGTTTCTCTGAGCTTGAAATAACTATTTTGTGCATTCCGGGCAAAGGAGTAGGAAAAACCCAGTTTCTTCCTATAATGCACGGACATAAACATGAAGCGTACAACTTCTCCCCCATATTTTTCAACCAGTTCGGGAAGAGTGAAAACATTACCCTTTGACTTGCTCATTTTCTCGCCGTCAACTATCAGGTGTTCCCCGTGTATCCAGTACCTTACAAAGGGTTTACCTGTAGCCCCTTCGGACTGAGCAATTTCATTTTCATGATGGGGGAATATCAGGTCCACTCCGCCTGTATGGATATCAAGGGAAGGCCCAAAATGATTCATGGACATTACCGAGCATTCCGTATGCCATCCGGGCCTTATCTTACCCCAGGGACTTTCATAGTAAATGCCCCTTTCAATCTCTTCCTGTGTGGATGCCTTCAGCAAAACAAAATCACGGGGATTATCCTTATCGTACTCATCGACATCTACCGATGCTCCCACCTTTATTGAATTGAAATCCAGTTTGGAAAGCTTGCCATATTCCGGAAAAGCCGAAATCCTGTAATACACCGAACCGTCCTTTTCATAGGCAAGGCCTTTTTCCATCAGTATTTGTGCCAGTTCTATCATTCCATCCACATTTTCAGTGGCCCGGGGATAAGAAGAGGCACGTTGTATGTTTAGCATATCAAGTCCACAGAAAAATTCTTCCGTATATTTTTCTGTAAATTCCTTCAGGGACATGCCCGCTTTCTTTGAATCACGGATAGTCTTATCGTCGATATCCGTTATGTTCATTACAAGATTCACTGTGTAGCCCAAATACTCCAGGATACGTACCAGATTATCGGTCATCAAAAAGGTTCGGTAATTGCCTATATGCGGAATATTGTAAACCGTAGGACCACATGCATAGATCGAAACTTCCTCTTCCTTTAATGGATAGAAAACTTCCTTTTTCCTTGTTAAAGTATTATACAATCGTAACATTCAAACAACCACGTGTTACCCCAATTTGTGCCTTTCTATTTTAATCAATACATTTTATTTTCAACGTTTTGATGGCTGCACCAACACTACCCATGCATTTTCCTCTTTAAATACAGAGAATTTGACATTCAGGAATCTTTTCACCATATCCATGTTTGTTCTGCCATGACTGGTTACAGATGTTACTTTAAAGCACGATTGTCCATTGGCCAGTGCCATATGGGGGATTAATTGATCACACATAAATTCATCAACTGTTGCACCTGCATCAATGCAGCGTGAAAGATTTTTTGCAGCATAAATTCCTACGTCCTCAGCTCTGACACCACGCTCCCCGAGACTATCCGTCCCGACAATGGAATTTTCAAAAACTGCCCAGAGGACTACTCCTGAACCGGTGGAATAGGAGGGTGAATATTGTGCATCAATGTCTATTGGTACATCATATCTTTGCACCAGGTAATCCTGTATAGCATCAGCTTCCCTTACAGACACATCTGCCCTTTCGAGGTCCGATGATGAATGGGCAACTCCTTTTATCTCCAGCAATTGTCCTCTTTCATAAAGATCAATGGCTTTAATACCATCTTTAGGTGGTTCTGCCTTGACCAAAACCTTGGCTCCTCCACGAGGATAGTAACCCTCTCTGAGAATCCGGATAGTCACATTGAAACCCATCCTTGAAAGAAAGGGACAGAAAATATGCTTTATATAAGCAATTGGCGGACTCCATTTCCCATAGGTTGCACCTCCATGAATAGAGACTTGTATTTCGTGGTTTGCCAGGGTCATAGGTACCATAAGTGCCTGCAGGACAAGGCCGATTGAACCGGCTGTAGGTATCTCTATTTTTATGTGATCGGATGCTATTGGACCAGGAACGAACTCAATTTCCGTTGAATTTACCGAAACTCCCCTCACTTCTGCATTACACAACTGTGCAACCGCCATAATTCCGGCCACATGCTGGGCTCGCAGACCCGGCACTTTCCTTTGTGCACGGATATTGATGATTTTCACAGCTATCCCTGTGACCGCAGAAAGGGCTACAGATGTCCTTATTATCTGTCCGCCACCTTCTCCAAAGGAACCATCTACTAAAATACGATTATGCATAAAAATAAATCACACTTATTTTTAATATTTTACCTGAGCACTCTTATAATTACCTTCTGAGTTACCTATGAAGACCCGGATAGGATTAGTTAGGCATAACCAACTCCTTCTATTCCCTTTGCCTGCTTTGTCCTCAATTCTCCTCTGATATTTTCATAGTATCTTGTGGTTTCGGGAGTTACTGAGGGACCTGTTTCTTCCAGGGCTTTCAGGAAATGTTGCATCTGAACTTTACTGGCATTAATATCCTCACGTAAAGCAAACCTCCCGGCCTTTTTACACACAGCCGCAATATCCGCGCCCGTAAAACTGTCTGTCTGTCTTACCAATTCACTGAAATCCACATCATCAGCAAGCATCATATTGCGGGTATGGACTTGCAGGATTTTGTTCCTTGTTTGTGAATCCGGAACAGGAACCATTATCAATTCATCAAACCTACCCGGCCTTAGAAGAGCCGGATCAATGATGTCCGGACGGTTTGTTGCACCGATGACCACAACACCCCTCAATTCCTCAAGCCCGTCCATTTCCGAAAGCAACTGGTTTACAATACGCTCTGTCACCTGTGGCTCACCTGCTGCTGCACCTCTCAGGGGTGCAAGGGCATCCAGCTCATCAAGAAACACAATAGATGGAGCAACCTGACGTGCCCTTACAAAAACTTCAGCTATTCTTTTTTCTGATTCACCATACCACTTGGAAAGAAGATCACTGCCTTTGGCAGAAATGAAATTCACATTAGACTCATGGGCAATCGCTTTTGCTAGCATAGTCTTACCTGTGCCGGGTGGTCCGTAGAGCAATACTCCTTTGGGTGCGTCCACACCTATACGGCGGAAAGAATCCGGATACTTGAGTGGCCATTCCACAGCCTCTTTGAGAAGGTTTTTTACCTCTTCAAGTCCGCCTACATCCTCCCAGGTTACAGTTGGAACTTCAATAAGAATTTCCCGCATCGCCGAGGGTTGTACTGTTTTTAATGCCTCATTGAAATCATCTCTTGTGACCTGTAATTTATCAATGATTTCCCGGGGAATTTGTTCAGCTTTAAGATCAATTTCCGGCAGTATCCTGCGAAGAGAGCTCATAGCAGCTTCACGACATAATGCTGCAATATCCGCACCTACAAATCCATATGTAATATCAGCCAGCTCTTCCAGGTTCACATCCCCAGTTATAGGCATTCCTCGAGTATGTATCTGGAGGATCTCGAGCCTGCCATCGGTATCCGGCACACGCAATTCAATTTCACGGTCAAATCTACCCGGCCTTCTCAATGCCATATCCAGGGCACCTGGCCTGTTGGTTGCCCCTATTACAATCACGTTCTTACGCTCTTTGAGACCATCCATAAGGGAAAGTAGTTGTGATACAATCCTCCTTTCTACCTCGCCGGTAACTTCTGCCCTCTTTGGGGCTATAGAATCAATTTCATCGAGGAAGATAATAGAAGGTGCATTTGCTTCTGCATCTTCGAATAGCTGACGTAAATGTTGCTCCGATTCCCCATAGAATTTCGACATAATCTCCGGCCCGTTAATAGAAATAAAATAAGCATCAGACTCATTTGCCACAGCCCTTGCGAGCATTGTTTTCCCGGTTCCCGGCGGACCCTGCAAAAGAACTCCTTTGGGAGCATCAATTCCCAACCTGTCAAATAATTCCGGATGTTTAAGGGGAAGTTCAATCATTTCCCTGATCTTACCAATGGCAGGTTTTATGCCTCCCAGGTCTTCGTACATTACAGTAGGGATAGCATGTTCCGGAGGAAGTTCAACCGCTTCAGGTAAAAGTTTGATCTCTGTCCTACTTGTTATCTTCACTATACCATGAGGAGATGTTGAAATTACCTGCAGTTTTATTTCTCCCAGTCCAAAGGAAGAACCAAAAATATCCTGGAAGAAGTCTTCGAACATAAGCCCGCCACCCAATGTTTTCTGTTGACTGCTGCTTGTAGTTGATATGAAATCTCCTTTTGAAACAGGTCTGTTCTGTAATACCGACCGAAGCATTTCTCCCGAAGCTGCTATCTTGACTCCCTTGCTTACAGGTGATAATTTCACATTCTTTGCTTCCTTCCATTGGGCTTTGCGAACCTCTATATAGTCACCGATCCCTGTATTGGCATTTGTCCTGACAAGACCGTCCATACGTATTATATCCAGACCCTCGTCCGATGGGTAAGCCCTTGCAGCTAATGCTGGAGTATTACGACTGCCAATGACTTCAACCACATCAAGCCCCTGCAATCCAAGTTTATTCCTGAAAGATTCATCTATTCGGACAACGCCTTTCCCCACATCTTTCTGTATTGCTTCAGCAACTTTTAGTTTTACAGATACATTCTCATTTCCAGCAATAATAACCACCGCCCAGCTTACAAGTAAGCTGCAATATAATCGACAGGATCTGAATAATTATCGTATATTTTTTGCCGATATCACCTGTCAAATTAGAATACAACTTTTCCCCATCTGATGTTTGGGTTTTAATATATTAAGCATTTCGGCAAACTATTTTCCTGCCATTTATTTAAATGAATTAATACAAAAACAAAATATACAGAAAAACACAGGAGAAATGAGAGTAAGGAGTTTAATCCATTACTCTCAATCGTACCACCACTCCCATCAGCCAAACCCCCGTTTCAGGCTGAATACAAGGTGAGAGTCATGCTGCTAAACTCCCCCCTTATCAAAAATTGATAGACAGATTCCTATATATAATAAATGGGTAAAAATGCAATGAAACGGTTTAAAACATAAGTGATATTAAAAATTTTAAACCTATATAATCCAGAAAAGTTACAGTATACCATAACCCAATCTGGAAAATTCTACCAGTAGCACTATAAGTACGAAATTACCCACAAAAAGAGGTGGAATCAATTTTTTCACTGAGAATCCACCAAATGCAAGACCTATCGCCAAAATATCACTGGGCAGAGGGGTCAAAGAATATAGAAATATAATAAGAATGACCACTTTATCATTGATCTGTTCCAGTTTTGCAGCCAGCTTAATTACTTTTGCCTCATATTTTCCCGGTACACATTGTTTCCCTTTCCTGCCCAGGTAATAGAATAAGAGGTCACCCAGAGTGAGACCCAAACTTGCAATCAACCCCAACCAGATTGGATTTACTTCAGACAAAGCTATTGTAATAAGAACAGTATAAAATGTAGTGGAAGTAAATGTGGAAACTCCGCCAATCAGAGACAACAGGAAAATCACCAGATAAGTATTGTTGATACCCAGGATTGATACTATCAATTTTGGAGGATAGTAATGAAGAAAAATTGACCATGTGAGAATAAAAAGAGCTACTAGAACAAGAATAATAATATTATTATGTCGACTGGATGTATTACTCATTCGTTTTTTGCATAACCTTACCACCTGATCTGAATAATCTGCTCTCATTCCTGTCTTTTTTGTCGACATTGGTCCCTGCGAAATATTGGATAATAACTACAATTTGGTTTCAAAAATCAAAAAGATAACATAGAATATTCAATTACTAGATGCCTGTGTATAACTACAATACTTAAAACTTCCATTAGAAACTCTTCATTAAACCCAAAAATAAGATGAGTCTGTGAGTATTTATGCGTTATCGATCAGAAATATGATTTCAATTGCAATCATATAGGGGAAGGTTTTTAGCCTAATGCATTGAAAATGATTTATAGGCTAATCAGTGTTTTTTAAAAATAGAGGAGGGTACAGAAATGAAAATAGTCAAATGCAGGGACCTGGGTTTCAAATGTAATTTCATGGCCACAGGCACCACACAGGAAGAAGTAGAAAAAAAGATGCTTGACCACATCAAACAAGTCCACGGAGATGAACTGGAAAAGATGTCTGAAGACGAAGTAAAGGAGATAAAGTATCGGATATCAACCCTCACCGGACGTGGGTGTGGATGTGGTGCACTATAAAGTATATTCTTTGAATTGATCATCCGTATTACAGTACTTAAATTCAAAACTAACAGGAGCAATGAAAATGACAGATGATCCCCTCAACACTATAAAAAAGGCAGACCCTGAAATGTTTGGTTTAATCGGACAAAGCGGTGAATTGACATTCTCCGAAGAGGGAATACCCCTACAATACAAATTCCTGATTGCAATGGCACTTGATGCATCAGAAGGAGCGGAGAATGGAGTCAGAAACCTTGCAACACAGGCAATCAATGCCGGAGCTACAAAAAGGGAAGTGATGCAGGCAGTACGGATAGCCAACTATATTTCAGGAATCGGAAGCGTATATACTGCTGCAAATGCATTGAAGGATATTGTCTGATACAGGCAACACCCTTCAGTATATCTTTTGGTTAATTACAGGGTTTTCAAATATTCAATCAGGTCGTTGAGATCCTTTTCTGACATGTCCCATCGCGGCATCGTATAATCCAGTCTTTCCCCCGATGGATCAATTCCCTGTTTAATAGCCATCTTGATGGTTTCATCAGTATAAACCGGATGGCCTTTGTGTTCATCCTCATGATCTTGTTCAGCAGTCAAAGCTTTGTAGGTAATATCAGGAGGAACGGCTGTAGCCATCATTATCGGCACACCACCTTTTCCATCAACACCGTGGCAACTTACACAGCTACCACCATGTACGATTAACCAACGTGGACCGCCCTGAAATGATATTCTTTGTCCATCTTCATTAAAACCCGTATAATATATCATTTCACCGTTACTATCAAATTCGCTGATAATGTCAGAATTCGATGGTGATGACGGAGACGTTTCAAAATCATCCGGATACATATTTCCCGGCTGTTGCCATCCGTATTGCTGATATGATGGTGGAGTATAAAGGAGATTCATCATTCCAACAAAGATAAACACAACCCCAATAAACAGTAGTAATATCAACATATTTCTTGACAAAATTAAACCCCCATTAAATTTACGTCATTGAACATTAAATATTAAGCGGGCAAGGATCTTATGAGATGAAAAACAAACGAAGCATATAGACTTCACAGCCATTAAATACCTATACTTTATAAAAATATATGGTGGACAAATCTGTCTGGAAAGTGAAGTTGAAAGGAGGCAGTACTTCCATCTGGCTATAGCTATAAAAGAAAATGGAGTGAGATGATGATAAGGAATTTCAGGGGAAAGGAACCGACATTGCATGACAGTGTATTTGTTGCAGACTCTGCGGAAATCATAGGAAATGTCAGGGTTGACAGGGACTCAAGTATCTGGTTTAATGCCACAATACGTGCTGATATGAATGAAATAAATATAGGAAAGGGAACGAGTATCCAGGACAATGTGGTAATCCACAATGACACGTCCCGAATGGTCAAGATTGGTGATAATGTCAGTATTGGCCACGGAGCGGTGTTACATAGTTGCAAAATCGGAAATAATGTGCTCATAGGTATGAATGCAACTGTACTTGAAGGTGCTGAAATAGGCGATAATTCAATTGTCGGTGCCAATGCACTGATTGCACCCGGCAAAAGGTTTGGATCTGCAAATGTAATTACAGGAATCCCGGGGAGAATTAGAAGGGAAGCAAACGATAAAGACATAAAGATGATTGAAGAAAATGCTGCAGCTTACATTGAACTTATGAAAGAATACAAAGTGCAATGATATCTCCAGAGAAGAGATATTTACCAATCGGATTCTCTGAAGCCCACGTCTACTGTTGTAGTCCATAAGGTCTAAACCTGATTCCAGAAGCTCGTTCTCGATATCGTCTGTTTCTTCAAGTTTTAATCGCATGACCAGGTAACTTTTCCTGGCTTTAAAACTTACAAAATTATCTGCTAAGCCATTTTTTTGTTAAACCGATATCGTATTCGAAAAATTGTATTTGATCACACAGATAAAGCAATTCAACACTGGAAGGAAAATATTTATATTCACGGCAAGACCAGTATTCACATGGTAAAGGGGGTATTTTATGGTCGAAAATCAGCAGGAAATTCTAGACAGGGCTTACGATAAAGGTTTTGAGTACGAAAGAAAATATGGTTACTGCTCTCAAGCAGTTCTTTCAGCAATTCAGGATATTTTTGGTGGAATAGATGATAAGGTTATCCAGGCATCCCACTCCCTTGCTGGCGGAGGTTCACTGGATGGTGACGGAACCTGTGGTGGATATGGTGGAGCTATGATGGCTATAAGCGCCTTTTTCGGCAGGAAAAGGGATCAGTTCGGCCAAGGAGACGTTGCGGATTGGATGGATTCATCTAAATTATCAAGGAAAGTTAGAGAAAAATTCATTGATGAATATGGTAGTATCATCTGTAATGATATCCAAAAAAAGTGTTTGGAAAATCGGCTCTGTAGAAATCCTCATTTGAATAATCATTGAAACAGAGATTGCCCTGTCTATATTATGAATTAATAATTTGAACTTGACCTCTTTTACCTGATTTCTGTATTTTGTTGCTCTCAGTTCTTCCCTATACTTCCTTTTCAAAACAGAAAACATCGTCTCTACCAAGTTTCTATAATGATAGATGTCTTCATCAAACTCATCTCTCATTTTACGACGATATTTTCCTTTGATTCTTTTCCTTTTTCTGCATCTTACAGGTATGATGGCTTCTGCTTTCAATTCTTCATTGATTAGAG
>JASMTL010000159.1:0-14355 GCA_041694315.1 Methanosarcinaceae archaeon
CATATATTCCATTCTTTGCATTGATCAGTTCAGTAGAAGCTTTCCAGAATGTTGCTATTTTCTTATCATCACTTTTGTTCAGTTTCCTTGCAGTCAGATAATGCATCTTATCTTCTTTTATCAGGGAAGTATTGTCTACACTATGAGCTCCTTTATCAAAGACAACAAGAGAACCTTCATTCAGTCTTCTGTTAACCTGATGATACGTTTTCTTGAAATGTTTCTGATCATTCACGTTCCCCCTCTTCCACTGTGATACCCACAGGAACATTGATGGGATCAGCAAGTTCACTTATTCCCAGTGTAACCTGTTTCTTATCTGGCCTGTGGTCACGAATGTATCCATATTGTTGTAGATTAGAAATCTGCAACTCCTGTTAAGTCTTTGATTTAACACGATTACCCAGTGGTGATTTATCACCATGTAATACGATACTGGTCCAATCCATGTTGATATTGGTATGTTCGAAATCATATCTTGCTAAAAATCTTGTCCAGGATATAGGAAATAATCGTTTCACGATTATTTCCCAGTTTTTCAAGAACCCTGTACAGAGTTCGTTCACTGAATTCAGGAAGAATGAAAGTATCAAGGACCTCCTCACGATTAATCCATTCATGAGCTTTACTTATGCTGAAATTATCCGTCAGTTTGTAACTTACAAGCGCTTTGAGCAGGTTGTTTATGTCAATTCCATTCTTCTTGTGTTTACCAAAAACTAAAGGGAAGATTGAGGATTTCGTAAAGTTGGTTTACGGCAAGGACAGTTCCGATAGGAAAGCATATATTCTTGTTAGGAATTATCTCATATGTTCTTAGTTTTTGTTGCATTTTGATCCAATACAGCAAAGCTAAGAACACTATTATTACTTTTGACTGTCAAAGTCGGGCTATTTTTTTAAATATAAGGGTGTTGGCTTTGTAGAAAATCCACTAATCAAAAAAATATCATGAGCGTGTAATCCCACTCTTTTCAAGACTTCACTCCTTGCGCATTACAAGTGCTGCACCTGCAATCAGTGCCACTGCAAGCACGACAGTAAATCCGGGTGTCTGAACATTTTCATCTTCATTTTCAGCTGCAGGTTCATCTGCTATTTCTTCAGCTTCAGACTCCTCAGCTATCGGTTTCTCGATCACTTCCTTATATTCATACCCAACAATTGCAAAAGGAGCATTGAGATATTGATCCATATCAGCTTTGAAATATAGAAAATTGTTAACCTTACTGACGTATTCCGTTGGCAGTGCAATCCATGTTCCATTTTCAAATACTTCCAATCTAACATCGTTTGCATCTACCCTTTCCTGATTAAGCCAATCATGATCTATCCTGAAGATTACTGAAGAATTGTGAATATTTCCGGTAAAAGCAGAGTTCCCTGCCCAGATATTGAGGTTATGATAGACTGAACCTGCAGGAGAGTGACTTACAAGAGTCGAAGTGTTTTTCAACACTTCTATAATTATTTGTATCTGGCCAGCGTTTCTGGAAGAAACAAGATCAACCTGGCGAACAGGGTTTTTCTCTTCTTTGAATTCATAGACCACAGGCTCATTAAACTTTACTGATCTGATGGAAAAATCCTTAAAATCTATATTTGAATACTCTTCTGCTGTTGTAGAGCCTCCGCCTCCACCACTTCCACCTCCATTTGTTTCAGAGTCTCTGGATTTCACTGTAATGTAATTTTCAAAAGAATAGGTATCTGTCCCGTTCGTATTGTTTACAGTAAGAGATACACTATAAGTACCAGTTTTATTGTAAACATGCGAAGGATTCAGTATATAATAATCAATGGAAGAATCCCCGTCTATATCCCAATTCCATTCTGTAGCATTATGAGATGTGTCATTGAATTGAACTGACAGAGGCACTTTTCCGGATGTTACATTGGAAGTGAAACTTGCCTGTGGCATTATCAAACCCATGTAACTTGTGGAATTATTCCAGGCCTTGTTACCAGAAGTATCAATTGCTGATATGTTGATATACTGCTTGCCTGGCAAGATTGTCAAATTTCCTGTCCACAATGTCTCTTCTATGTTATTCAATTGTTTTCCATTTGCCAGAACTTCACTTAACTCATAATTATCAGTGGAATTGACTGTAATCTCTAAAAGTTCACCTGCAGTAATATTTTCACTGTTATTTATCTCTACATCGTGTATTTTAGGATATGTCACATCTGCCTCTGTACTGGAAGTATTGTTTACCCAACTCTGGTTAATATTACCGTTTCTATCAATGGTACGAATACTGATTGTATGTGAGGTGTTGGGAGAAAAGCCAGTTGCATTGTAATATGTTCTGTTCAAAGTAGTTTCATGGGTTCCGTCAATATAAATAATGGAGTTATTGAAATCCGAATCAATGGGGTTTGTCCATGACCAGTTTATCCAGGAATAACTGGCATCTACCTTATGTAAATCGTCCACATTTGCAGGCGGAGTTTTATCAATAACATTTAACCTGACAAATGTTGAATCATCATATAATGTATCATTATAGGTCACATTGATTCCAAAATAATAAGTTCCCTCTGATGTGGAATTCAGGTCATACTCCCAAATACTACTGTTATTAGTCAGGCTCTGTTGTGAAGATAAACCTAACTGTGAAAGATTTACATAGACATCCGGATCTACAAGGTTTTTGTCCACCTCTACTTTAATAGTTGCAGTTTCCGTACCATTAGAACCAATTGATTGCGGCTCTACTGTAGCTTTTTTCACTACTGTCTCATTATTCAGGCTGCCTCCTGAAATCACAAAAGCAAACGGTTGTTCATTACCCTGCGGTACATTGGTACCGTTTACAGAAAATGTATACCATCCTGCTTCAGGCGAATCTATACGAATTTGTTCCACATTATTGACGTTATCTGGAGCCTTATTGCCATAATACTGCGAATTATTTGGGGAAATTATAACTAGATCCAGATTATTTACAAGCGCTTTACTTGCTGAGGCAGTAGAGGGATAATCAGTCCATACCAGTGTGGCTTTCAGAGGAGTCTGGCTATTATCCACATAATATTCTGTAGTCCAGCTGGTGTTAGTACTTAGATTAATATTATCATGAAACTGGATATGTGCAGGAAAAACAGGATCTATTGAATTTGTGAGATTCAAACGGCCCCATCCCTGTGAATTCGACGAATAGCCCAGATTTACGGCTCCATTGATCAGTGTTGCTTTTAGAAAAGCTGCTGATGGATGAATTGAAAGATTGTTGAGGAAATATTGCCGGAGAAGGGCAGCACTTCCTGCAGTTATAGGTGTTGCCATACTTGTCCCACTCATGTAAACATAATCTTCTGGATAAACAAGGGATGAGGCTGTTGAATAAATAGAAGTTCCAGGTGCCACGACATCCGGTTTAATTCTGCCATCAAAAGTAGTTCCATGACTGCTGAAATCAGCGATCTCTGTAGGATCATCTGAATCGCTCCCCAATTCTGGCCGGTAATTTTCTGAAGCACCTATAGTAAAAGCGTTCTTGGCAATACCGGGTGAGTTGATTGTCCCACTGTAAGGTCCATCATTTCCAGCAGCAAATAGTATCAACATATCAGGATGATGCCATGTGAAATTATCAAGGGCTACTGCTTCAGTGGAATAGGATAAAACAGAATCACTTCCCCAACTATTGCTATGAATCCTGGACCCATTGTTATAGGCTTCAATAAACAATTGATGCAAAGGAGGAATATTCAAAGACCTGGAACCATCTCCGCATGCCTGAAAGAACAAATCTGCCTCCGGTGCCATGCCCTTATACTGACCTGCAGAAAGAGAACCGTTGCCAAGTGCAGAACCAGCCACATGAGTACCATGCCCGTTTGTATCTGCAGGATTGCCGTCAGACCAATCATATAATGCATCTACTCTACCTCTTATATCTGGATGGAGAGTACTGAGATTACCCGTACCCAGCCCTGTATCAGCAATGGCTATAATCTGACCCGCGCCTGTAAGATTGTAGGGATATGCTACGGTATCGACTTCTATTATTTCGCCAGCTTTATCATTCAATATTACTGGTGGATTGTATTGTTCAATCCAAACTACATTTTTGAATTGAGCAATAGAAGGTATCGATGAACCATTTATTTTGACCCTGATCTGATTGCTGTTTTCTGCAATGATGGTTGCAACCATTTTATGAAGGGACTTCTTTAATTCAGTAGCATTGTCCGTATCAAAAGTAGATATAACTATAATTATTTCTCCGTCCAGTTGATTAAGAGCCGGATCAATTTTGTATTCTGGTTTATACTCACCCATCCATTTGAAATAGGGAAGAGATTTTATACGGTTTATTTGAGAATCATTTAAATGAAGTACATAAGCATTCTCAGGAACGTATCCATGAATTTTATTTATTTTTTCGATTTCTACCTTCCACTCTGGTAAAATAGGTTCTTTGAATTGCACCAGGTAATAACCTTCAACCTTATCATTTGTCGAAGTTGTAACTGTATCCTCTCCAACCAGAGGCGTTTGAGAGGTATCGAGAGTTGCTGTTTTTAAAAATATATGGTCCGATGAAGAATCAGCTTCCCTTGCAAGCGTTGTGGAGCATGTGAAAAAGGAACACAATAACAAAAAGAGAATTAGTGCTGATACAACTCTATTAACCATCATTTTTAGTTGATGACTAATATATATAACTTCTTTGATAGAAAGAAAAACAAGAAAAGAGTGGAAAGTTCCACTCTTTTAAGACTTTCAGTCCTTCCGCATTATCAGTGCTGCACCTGCAATCAGTGCCACTGCAAACATGGCGGTAAACCCGGGTGTCTGAGCACTCTCAGCTTCAGTTTCAGCTGCAGGTTCATCTGTTACTTCTTCACCTTCAGGTTCCTCAGCAAGTGGTTCTTCAATCACTTTTTTGTATTCATCTCCAACAATACTGAATACAGAGAATCCAGGGGTCTCGGCTGTGAAGTAGAAGTATTCGTCATCTTCTCCAACTGAATCGCTCGGAAGGTCCTGCCATTCTCCATCATGGAACCTTGTCATGCGTATTGTGGACGGGTCGATATTGTTCTCCTCAATCCATTCCTTGCTGACCTTAAATTCGATCAGGATATTGTCAGCATTATCGTCAGAGATCGTACCTTCACTGCCAACAGTGATGCTCATCAACTGGTAGGAATTACCTTTTGGATCATCTACATCATCGGGTTTATCTTTCAGTACCTGCACCTTTGCTACAACTGTCCCTTTGTCATCCTTTGCATTAAAACTAATTCCAAGTACAGGTCCTTCTCCATCAGGGAAATCATATTTCACATTTGAATCTGCCAGGATACGTTTTATAGCAGAATCACTACCCTTGACATCTTCTGGAGGCATACTTGGACCCACATAGGCACGACCACCGGAACTGCTGCCTTTTTCTGGAGCTGCTTTCGGAGCTGGTGCAAGAGGCAGAGCATCCGTTTCATTTTCAGTTAGGCTATATGGCAGATCGCAAATACCATCATTATTTGAATCTGCTGTGTCCACACTGAATCCGGTACCGTTTGGATGTACCCAGAAGTTACCTCCAAGATAAGAACCACCCACAATATTATTCCCAGAAGTTTTATTGATGTTCCAACTGGTATTGTTGATGGAAAGATTGTCTAACATTGTGTTATTGTAGTTGTTGAAGTAATTGTTGTATATGGTGGTATTGTTTGAATTACTCAGGTACAAGCCACACATATCACTATCCTTAACTGTATTTCCTGTAACAGTATTGTTGAGATTTACATAGATGGGTTCAGAAGGTTTAAAATTGATTGCGAAATTTTCAGACATACTGGTAATTTGTGATGAACTTGAATCCATCACAAAAGAGTCGACTATATTCGATATAAATAAATTTGAATTACTTATTTCGATACCAATACCAGCTTTTTCCACATGGTTGTTTTCAATGCATGCCTCCTGATTCTCTGACAATAAAATTCCTATGCTCTTACCATCTTCCAGATTTGATGTTGTTTCTGGACTATTTTCATACATTGTATTATTTGGACTAAGCGATATGGAATTATCCGCTATTGCATTGTTAAAGCCCATTTCAATTGCAATTCCTACCGAAGAATTTGTCCATGTGCCATTATTGATCACATTATCCTGTATGATGGTGTCTCCCATGTATAAGGCCATAATACCCATGTTGGTATTATCAAAAGTATTGCCACTTATTTGTCCATTATATACAGAAAAAAAGGAGGACATCCCCATAAATGTCATGTTGACATCATTGTCAACAACTCTTGTATCTGGGGAAAATGTATATAGCCCAACTGTCGTGTTTTCTATTCGATTATTTTCTATGTTGGTTGAAATATAGTTTTCGGAAGCATCTCCCAGTCGTCGATAATCATCGTTAATACTGGCTATACCAACAATTACACTCTTAACATCAGTCCCAGCACCAATTACAGTATTTCCTTTGATTGATGAATTTGTATTTGATACTCCAATACCAAAACGGTCCATGGGAATAAAAAAGGAAGAAGTAAACTCAGAAACGGTATCAGGTTTTAGAGTTACGTAATTATCCTCTATTACGGATTGGCTGTAAACTGAAATTCCTGTTGTACCAATCCTTAATGAATTAGATCCAATTTGAATACCAAACTCACCAATATTTCTCATATCATTTCCAATCACATTTATTGATGGGCCTGTTTCCATATTTACTTCAGATATTGTGCCCTGCCGAGATGAATGCATTTCACGATTTACCACAATACCACTACTGGCATTTACAATCGTATTATTCACCAAATTAACAGCGTTTGTACCATGAACAAAAATACCTATACCTCTCTCAGAGATATTTTTGATTACATTGTCTGTCAATGTAATATCACTAAGAGGTAAATCGCTATAGGTTCCCACACCCTGATAAGCAGCATTATTTCCATCAATAGTAAATCCGCTGATATTTACATTCCTTTGGGTCATTTCTTCTGGATGAAGTTCTATAACTGGATCTGACCTCACATTTGGATTTATTTCATTGAATAAGAAAGATCCATTATATTCAATTACAGTTTTAGAAGGATCATCTGATGCTGCCTGAATGGTCAATCCTTTATCTACGTCCAGGTTTTCCTCATAAGTTCCCGGGAAAACCTGAATGGTATCTCCATTATAGGTATTATCGATAGCATCCTGAATAGTTGTATAATCCTTACCTTCTGCATCAACTGTGACAAAAGAATCCCTGACCACAGACAGGTTCATGGATGTATTGGAATTGCCCCATCTGTCGGTTGCATTGATACTGAGGTTATACACTCCATCGGTGTTTGTATCCACAATAATGGAGTTATTCCAATAGCCACTGACATTATTGAGAGCTATTTCATCTACTGTGTCATTTATACTGGAAACATCGACTACCACAGAGGAAATATCAGATTCATCTGTTACAGAAACATTCAGTTCAAGCAAATCGCCTGGTCCAACTGTTTTTTCAAGTGGAGCTATCGGGACAACTGTAGGTTCTGTACTGTCTCCGGCAAGAGGTAGATAATCTATGTTACCATCACTGATTTCGTAACTGCTGTCACAGAATCCATCCCCATCGGAATCCTGATTTTCCACACTGAAACCAGTTCCATTAGGATGGACCCAGAAGTTACCTCCGATATAATGACCACCGATTATATTGGGGCCGGTGGTATTTGTGGTGTTCAAGTGATTGTCGAAACCTGCAAACAAATCAGCATTATTGGAATTGTTGAAGTAATTGTTATAGATATGATTTTCATTACCATCATTATGCATATACTGGCCACTACTCAAATATATTCCACCATCCCCATTCATTGAGATCGTATTATTGTAGATGTCGTGACTATACCCTGGATGTAAATAAATTCCATACCGATCATTGTTGGACAGGATATTTCCACTCAAATTATTATGACTAGCTCCATAAGGTCCACCAATATATATTCCACATCCATTTCCACCCGTGTTTATTTCATTGTACCCATTATTAGAGATATTATTATTGCCAACAAAATTATAAGATGACCACTCCAAATATAGACCTATTTTATTATTCAATAGAGTATTATTAACTAGACTGCTTTCGTGAGAAGTAACTAAATGAACTCCATTGTCGGTATTATTTGATACATTATTTTGAGTTAAATTATTGTAGTTGATATCAGCAATCGTTATACCATTTTTATTATCTGAAACTATGTTACCGACAAGGTTATTGTTGCCAGAAGAAATCATACTACCAGAGTCGAGCAGATAAATACCATGATCTGTATTGTTAAACACATTATTATCAGTCAAAGTACTATCTGTAGGAGCTAGTAAATGGATACCACGATTATTATTATATACAGTGTTATTGGTAAAATTATTGTTACTGGAAATACCGCCAGCAGAAGTTAGCATAATGCCATACTGAACGTTTTCTGATACAATATTATCATTTAAATCGTTATTATTAGATAACTGCAAATAAATACCAGCATAGTTGTTACCAGATGCAGTATTACCAGTTATATTATTGTTGTCAGAAATAAATAAAGTGATACCATGCGTATTATTTGACACTATGTTATTGATTATAGTAGAGTGATTATAACCTTCAATACGTATACAATCACCATCATTAACTCCACTCACATTGAAACCGTCAATTGTCACATTATCAGCATTAATATCGAATACATGGTCAGATAAATCAGCTGCAGTGACGTGTGTGACAGAAGCATTTTCTTTGGAAGTGATATTCAATGGTATATTCACATCCACACTCTCATTGTATGTACCTGGATAAACAAGGATTGTGTCACCACTATCTGCATTATTTACAGCTGCTTGTATAGGAGTGTCGGATGCATTGAAAGAGTTTACATCTTTCCACCATCCAGTGTCGTTCACATTTATTGTACTCGCACCTGCTGTACCAACCATCAAAATGGTTAAAATCAGAAGTATTAGGGGGATTTTCATCTGGACACCTTGCTGTTTTGATTTGAATTATTAAAAGCCCAAGATTAAAGAGTGAGCTAATTGTTCATTATTCTTAATATTTAAGACTTAAATTATATAATAATATCTATCCTATACAAAACATGCTTTGGCTACAAATTACACAAAAATTCTATATCAGCATTCATGGATGCCTGCAGTGATGGACGATTCTGAAACATCCTTACCCAAATCACTAACATATGTAGCCCAATTCCAGCAGTATAAATATCTCCCTGTCAATCTACTCTTCAGGGTTAAAACCTCAAGGAGTGGGGAGAACTAAATGATAGAAAAAGTGGTGCTATACAAACAGGGAAAAAATATTGACCCGGCAATTGTCTTTTCAGCCATTTTGGACAATAACGGTAAAGTACGCCGCAACAGGATGTATAGGCTCTATTCGGGCCACGGGTACAACCGGGGGTGAGCGCAAAAATCTAAAATGGCTTTTCTACAACCTCCTTCCTGTGTTTTGGATTGTTAAAGCTCTTTTTCAAGGGCTTTTTCTTTTTCTTTTTTCATGATACCCTTATGTAGCATCAGTACAAATTTCAGTACATGAAGCAGACAAACAATTTTCCGGACGTTACTGCAGCCCTTGCAAAAAATCGATGTGAAGCCTACCTCATTGTTGCCGATTCTTCCAATGCCGATATGTATTTTGCCACCAAATTCCTTGCAGGCGATCCTTTCTGTTATATCCAGACCCGCAATGCCAGGGACATGATGTTGATATCGGATATGGAGAAAGGCAGGGCTCAAAAGGAAAGCAGGATAGAGGAGATCGTGCCTTTGAGTTTCTGCGATTACAAAAAACGTCTCAAGGAAACAGCCGACCCGGGCAGGGCCTACGGAGAATGTATCGGGCAGTTACTGCAGAAGGAAGGAGTGCGACATGTGGCAGTACCCCGGGATTTCCCCGTTTATACAGCCCAGGTACTCAAGGAAATGGGCTTTACCGTCAATCCAATCCAGAGTCCCTTAAAAAAATTGCGTGAGGTCAAAGAAAAAGGAGAGGTCAATCTTATCAGGCAGGTCCAGCAGGCCAACGAAGAGGCAATGCAGGCAGCCATTGAAACCATCAAAACCGCTGAGATTGATGCCAACAAACTCTTCCTTGAAGGCCAGCCCCTTACAGCGTCCAGAGTACGCAGGATCATTGAACATTCCCTGCTTGATCGTGATTGCCGGGCCCATGGAACTATTGTGGCCTGTGGTAAAGGTGCAGCCGATCCGCACTGGCATGGCGAGGGACAGTTGCTGGCAAACGAGCCCATTGTGATCGACATCTTCCCGCAGCATAAATTGCATCACTACTGCGGTGACATGACCCGTACCGTAACCAGGGGAGAAACTACAGAACAATTGCAACAGATGTACGATGCCGTGCTTGCAGCCCAGGAAAAGGCTTTGGGAATGCTTAAACCCGGTGTTGCAGCAAATGATGTGCATCAGGCGGTATGTGATGTGTTCGAAGAAAGAGGATACTCCACAGATGCCGAAAAAGATGAAGGCTACATCCACTCTACAGGTCACGGTGTCGGACTGGAAGTACATGAAGCACCTTCGATAGGTTTAAGGGAGATACCCCTGCAGCCGGGTAATATCATTACCATTGAACCGGGGCTCTACTACCCACAGATCGGCGGGATACGCCTGGAAGACCTGGTCCTGATAACAGAACATGGTTATGAAAACCTGAACACTTTTAAAAAGGAATTTGTACTATAACATTAATCTCCAAAACCATGACAGGTGATGAGCATGCAGGATAAAATTCAGGAAGTAGAGGACATTCTCGATAAATATCTAACCGCCGGTAAGATTCTGTCACAGGTACGCGGGGAAGCGGCGGATAAGATCAGGGTAGGAGCAAAGCTGCTGGATGTAGCCGAGTTTGTGGAACAGCGTACAGTGGAACTTGGAGGTAAACCTGCTTTCCCCTGCAATCTCTCACGTAATGACGAAGCCGCCCATGCAACCCCGACGGCAGGAGACACAACCGTTTTTGGCAAGGACATAGTCAAACTGGATATGGGAGTGCATGTGGATGGTTATATTGCCGATGCAGCCCTGACCGTTGACCTTTCAGGAAATAAGGATCTGGCAGATGCTTCCAGACAGGCACTGGAGGCAGCCATAGATACTGTCAAAGGAGGTGTTAATACTGCAGAGATAGGAGCGGTTATCGAGGATACAATCCGTGAGAAGGGATTCAAACCGGTTGCAAATCTCACCGGCCACGGTCTTGCACGTTATCAGGCACATACCCCGCCAAGCATTCCCAACCGCCATATCGGACAGGGAATGGAACTTCAGGCAGGAGACATCATAGCTATCGAGCCCTTTGCGACAGATGGTGCGGGCAAGATCTCAGATGGCAGTTTCACGGAAATCTACCAGTTCATACAGAAAAAACCGATACGTATGCCTGCAGCCCGCAAACTTCTCAAGGAACTGAAAGAGTACAGCACCCTTCCATTTGCCAAAAGATGGCTGACCTCTCCCAAAATAGACCTTGCCCTGATGCAACTTGAAAAGGCTGAAATAATCACTTCCTTCCCCGTACTGAAAGAAGTGGGCGGAGGGATGGTATCCCAGGCCGAGCACACTTTGATTGTGACAGAAGACGGATGTGAGATCACTACTCGTTGAGGTGTCGGTTTTACGTAAACCGTTGGTTGCAATACATAACCTGCTGATGTTATAATCTTGAGCATGTCCGCATCCGGCCGGATTGCTTGGAGCAATCATACAATACTCAAAAACGACAGCATGGAATGGAGAATGTTACCGTTCCAGAAGGAAAAATACCACTTTCGTGAAGGGTAATATCAGGAATACATCATATTTTCCCTACATCTTGAATAAACAGGTGAGCAAAATGATAATAGAACAGATCAAACTGGAAAACGGCACTGCCCATGGACTCAAATGGGAAATGGAAAATGCTTCCCTGCTAATGATCAAAGCGCACATGGGTTACGTGATGTGTGGCTATCTCAATATGGAAACCGCAGACAAGCTGGGGGATGTGGCTGCTGTGGTAAGCGGTGTGGACAGTTTTGAGGACGTACTGCAGGCATCTCTGAAATCCGTGAGCAAGAAAGCCCTTGATATCGGAATTGAGGAAGGTATGACCGGTAAACAGGCTCTTGAAAAGATGTTCTGATATGCGCTACGCTTTTGAACTTTCCGGAGACCATGAAGCAATCGCTGCAGACGAGGCTCTGGCCTGTCTGGATACCGAAGGTCTCAAGCCGGTACACATCCAGCATTATGACCATTGCCTTGTGGTGGAACTTGAAGAACCGGATGCCGAAAGTAGATTGGAAAAAATTGCCGGAAAACTGGCCATGTGCCATCATATCCTGCGCGTTGTTTTCACCTGCAACAATGAACCCGAAACCATTATTTCCAGTGCAGAAAACTGTGACATAAAACCCCATCTCTCCAAGGGCCAGACCTTTGTAGTGCGGGCCCGGAAGGTCAATCATCATACCACCGTGGAAGGGGCATATCTGGAACAGAGGGTAGGAGGAGCTGTTTTCAGGAAGGGATACAGGGCCAATCTCAACCAACCCGATGTTACCCTGCGGCTCATACTGACCGAAAAATGCGTGTGTGGCTCTGTCATTGCATCCATAGACCGCAAGGCTATCCATGCACGTGCACCCCACAAGAAACCCTTTTTCTATCCCGGAGTACTTATGCCCATTACAGCCCGGGCACTGGTAAATCTTGCAGGGGTAAACAAAGATACCAGACTGCTGGATCCGTTCTGCGGTACTGCCGGCATACTTGTGGAATCAGCCATACTGGGTTCAAAGGTAATCGGCCTGGAAGCACGCAATGAGATTATACAGGGAGCAAAATTGAACCTGGAATATTTCGGCGGGAATCATAACCTGCTGCAGGGTGATGCGTGTAAACTGCCCCTCAAAAACAACTGTATAGATTCAGTGATCACTGATCCTCCTTATGGCAGATCCGCTATGATCAAGGCAGAATCCATCCGGCATTTATACGAGGAATCCTTCGGAGAAATGTACAGGGTTCTCAAACCCGGCAGTAAAGCAGTGATCGTGTCGGAGATGGAAATTAACAGGATCGCACATGATGTGGGATTTATCATATTGCAACAGTACAGCCAGAGAATACACAGAAGCCTGACCCGCAATATTACAATATTACAAAAAAATAATCAGTAAAACGTCTTTCTTATAAGATGCCAGTATGCTGCAAGTTCCAGGTCATATTCCTTTCGTTGCGGGTATCGGGCTTCTAATAGGTTCCAGAATTTTTTATTATGCTTAAACTCGATTAGGTGCAAAAGCTCGTGATACACAATATATTCTATCAGATTATCCGGCAGATACATCATATGCCGGTTGAAAACAAGTTTTTTATGACTGCTGCAGCTGGCCCATTTCCTCTTCATTTTCCTGAAAGTTAAATCCCTGGCCTCCACTTCCAGTTCCTGTTGCAGCCTTTGTACAATGCTTTCCATGAAACTATAAAAATGAGGATCAGCACGCTTTTTTCTCAGTCGCTTTTCCCCGGATAGGGCAATAACCCGCTGCAAATGCAGATGTTTGTTGTAAATCCAGTCTGTATTTTTCTCGATAAAGGCTGCAGCATTACCATATCCTTTGGGAACTATTACCCGCAACATCCCATCCTTAAACTCCAGCCTCGCGTATTTGACGGGACGGTGAACTATATCATAATCTATTACAGCATCCCTGATATGTAACTGCATTATTCAGCCTTTTGTTCTTTGGGCAAGAACTGGTCCATTACCTCGGCTAACACCTGATGATAAACAAGATATTCCTCGATTCTTTCACGAGAGCGACGCATGGAGTAACCGTCATCGACCCATTGGACCGAATCTCCATAATTCACATCTGTCAGGATAAGCCCGTAGGGTTTTGCTGGTTTGACACCCTCCTCATAAGAAGCAGGATCCAGCATGTTTTCCAGCCAGTCCAGATCCCTGGCACCACTGCCCACAAGCAAGAGGGCAGTTACAATCTTACGAATCATTTTCCACAAGAAACTGTTGGCTGTGATATCGATCCTGAGCAGGTTGCCGGCAAGTCTCACATCGATCTTTTCGATTCTCCGAATGGTACTGCGCCCGGTATCCCTGAAGCAAAAATTAGCAAAATCATGACTGCCTTCAAGGATGCTGCAAGCGGCTCGTATTTTTGAAATATCGGCATCCATTGAAGGTGTTATGTAGCGATAGGTACGATTTATGGCATACCTTCTGGGATGAAAATCACTGTCAACTTCAGCACGGGACCACGCCCATATATCGCCGGGTAATT
>JASMTL010000160.1:0-3311 GCA_041694315.1 Methanosarcinaceae archaeon
CGCAACAAGCATCAGGAAAACAGACAGCAATATAACAATAGGCGCACTTATGTAGAGTATCCTGTCAACTTTGGCTGGAATGATTTCCTCTTTTGTGAACAATTTGATTGCATCCGCAACAAGCTGCAGCAGACCCATCGGACCTACCCTGTTGGGACCATATCTTTCCTGTATATCACCGGCAAGTTTACGCTCAATCCAGATAGCGGCCATTCCGGCTCCGAAAAGAGCTCCTATCAGCACAAGACCAACGATTGCTTTTACCCATGGAAAAATGTTTGCTGGAATATCGAACATATTTTCACCTATCCGCCTCACTGGTACATGCGTCCATACTTCCCGCAATCGCTACAACATCTGCAAGCTGGGTGCCTTTTATAAGAGGTGGCAGTGCCTGCATTGTAGGGTATACGGGACCTCTGATCTTTACACGATATGGCTTGTCTGAACCGTCGGAAACCATATAGAATCCCATTTCTCCTCTTGGATCTTCAACCCTGTGGAAAACCTCGCCTTCTGGAACCCTCATGACAGGGGACCTGCGATCATACGGGAGGTTTTCCGGGAACAGGGGTCCGGAAGGCATCTGGTCCAGTGCCTGCTCGATAATATACATACTCTCATATATTTCTGCTATACGCACCCAGATACGTGCGTCAATATCTCCCGCAGTTTCGGTACAAACCTTGAAATCAAGATCATCATAAACAAGGTAAGGATCGTCCTTCCTTATATCAAAAGCAACACCCGTTGCACGCAGTGGCGGACCGGAAACTCCAAGGTCTCTGGCTATATCAGGAGTGAGGACACCGACTCCTACAGTACGATCCCTGTAGATCATATCGGTTTTCATCAACTCACCCCATTCTTCAAGGCCCTTTTTGACAAGTTCAAATGTTTCCTTGCATTTTGCCTCGAAACCTTCTGGAAGATCGTCACGTACACCACCAAAACGAAGATATGAGTGCGTAATCCTTGCACCGGTGGTCATTTCAAGAAGTTCCAGGACTTTTTCCCTTACAGCTATCGGGTACATAAACATTGATACGAATCCAAGGAAAGAAGCATATTCCCCATAACCAAGCAGATGACTCTGTATCCTGGAAAGTTCTTCAACTATAACCCTGATATACTGTGATCTTTCAGTCGGCTCGACTCCGGCCAGTTTTTCGACACAACCTACAAATGCTTCCTCATTGGTAAGAGCTGCAAGATAACATGCCCTGTCCACCACAGGAATGCCTTGAAGGTAGGTCTTATTTTCCAGTATTTTTTCAATGCCCTTATGGATGAAACCCAGCTCGACCTCAGAGTCCTGCACAGTCTCACCTTTCACTTTGACATTCAGCCTGAAAGGTCCGGGTTGTGCAACATGCTGAGGACCCATGTGGATAAGCATCTCATCAGGACCAACATTAGTATCCATAATTATCACTCACACCAGGTTTTTAGCAGTCTTTTGGGGGAATCCTTCGTAATCTTTACGCAGAGGCCAGTCTCCCAGCAATTCGTCCGGAAGGACAAGGTTTCTCAGGTCCGGATGATTCTTGTACTGTACCCCGAATAACTCATATGTTTCCCTTTCATACCAGTTGGCATTCCAGTAGACCGGTACAACAGATTCTATCTGCGGGTTATCCCTGGGAAGTTTTGCTTTCAATGTCAGTACTACCGGATGATCATAGGAACCTATGTGATACACCACATCAATTTCATTTTTCTGAATCAGATCTACCGCTGTTTCAGAACTAAGGTGTCCAAACTGGAGTTCCTCTTTTAGATACTGGCATATTTCCACAATACTGTCAGCATCAGCATATGCAGAAACGCGTCTATCAGACTCGGTATTTGTATCTGAGATTGCTTCCGGGAACTTACTACTCAGTGAATCAATAATCTTTTCCGCATCCATGATATCACCCTTCATATCCTGATCCTTTATCTTCCCTGGCTTCAATCTTTTTCTGGACTTCAAGGAAACCCTGAATTAATGCTTCAGGCCTGGGAGGACAGCCGGGGATGAAAACATCAACCGGGAAGATCTCATCTATATTCTGTACGGTACTGTAGGACTCATAAAAAGGACCGCCACTTATAGAACAGTCACCCATGCAGATTACCCATTTAGGAGAAGGCATCTGATCATATAATTTCTTGAGGGCGGGAAGGTATTTCTTTGTAACATACCCACTGATTATCATAACATCTGCCTGTCTGGGGGAGTTCCGGGGAATGATACCAAAACGATCGGTATCCATAGGAGACATACCTGTTACAATAATCTCTACACCACAGCATCCCATTGCCTGGGCCATAAACCATAGAGAGTTCTTACGACCCCAATTTATGAAATCCTGAACTTTTGTTTTCTGGAGGAATTTGTTTATTTCCTGAGAAGTGGTAGTTACCACACCGGGAATATTTTCTTCCTCTTCCGCCTGTTCTTTAGCAACGGGCTGCTCATAGGATTTTTCCTTTAGTTCTTCAGCCATTTAAGGGCCCCCTTCTTCCATAAGAATGCATAACCGAACAGGAGAACAAAAATGAACACAAGCATTTCGACTACCGCTACCGTCGTATCTACTCCTGTATTACCTCTGTATATCATAGCCCACGGGTAAAGGAAAAGGACTTCGATATCAAACAATACGAATGCGATCGCATAGAGGTAATACTCCACATTGAACTGAATACGGGCAGGTCCGGTGGGAACCGAACCTGACTCGTATGTGGAATATTTCTCAGCACCTGTACTTCTCGGACTGAGCAATTTTACGATCAACATCGTCATTGGAGGCATCAGTAGTGCGACTAAAAGAAACACCGCAACCGGGATGTAACTATATATTATATCACTATTGACAATTCCTGACATATACTCACCTGATTATGAATATCAAATAAATGTGAACCAATTGACTTTATGTAACGTCACTGCATTTGTATAATAAATGGTCCACTGGATTTTATTTTGAATCTTCTAATGAATCATCACATAAAAACATATTGGATTTATCACGCTTTATAATCAAAAGTCAACTACACCTCCCTTGCGGCAAGGTGCTTGAATGTCAATTAAGCATTCGTCTGGGTGGCTGACAAGCACCCCTGAGATTCAAGGATATACCTGTAATCCCGTGTTTTGTGTTCAATATTAATTGCACCGATTAGGTCTGCATTGTTTTCATAACCACATTTTTCACATCTGAAAGATAATCTATTACGATTATTCTTAGAAATGTGGTTACACCGAATACAGGTTTGAGAGGTATACGATGGGTCAACATAATGAGTGATTATACCTGCTTCTC
>JASMTL010000161.1:0-6545 GCA_041694315.1 Methanosarcinaceae archaeon
GATATGCTATACTATTGGTTATGGAAATAGCATTTTTAATGAATTTCTGAATAGATTACTGGACAACTCCATAAAAATCGTTGTAGATGTACATAGTTATCCACAATCACAGCGTCCGGAATTTAATGCAGAAAACCTGAAAGTTAAACTCCCAGAGAATGAAATTGTCTATTGTCACTACCCTTTGCTTGGTGGGATGGGTAAGTGTTCTTATATAGAATATATGAAAAGCGCAGACTTCAGGAAAGGGTTTGCGATCTATTATACCAGATAAACAGGAAGGCAGACAACGATACAAAGATCGCTCTTATGTGTGCAGAAAAGAATCCACGCAACTGTCATCGCAGACATATTGCAGAAAAACTTGAAAAAGAGGGGATAAAGGTGATACACCTGACCGACCCCGGGCAGGCATCCCTCCCCTTTTAATACATATTTTCCAGGCGTTTAATACGCTCTTCTGTTGCGGGATGCGTGCGGAAAAGGTTGGCAAGCGTACTTTTCCTTATCGGGTTTACAATAAACATATGAGCCGTACTTTCAGATGCCTTCACATCCCTGGGGCTCTGCCTGTAATTGCTGGCACCTTTCTCAAGCTTAGAAAGAGCACTTGCAAGAGCCCTGGGGTTTTTGGAAATACGTGCACCTTCCGAATCCGCTGCAAATTCGCGGGAACGGGAAATTGCAAGGCGTATAATTGTGGCTGCAAGAGGAGCAACGATTACAAGAGCCAGGAAACCTATGATATTATTGCCTTCACCATCACGTCCACCGATTCCTCCAAATATTGCTGCCCACTGGGCCCATGTAGCTACCATGGTAATTACACCAGCAATAGTCGCAGCAATTGCACTGATGAGTGTATCCCTGTTGCGGACATGAGCAAGTTCATGAGCCAGAACACCTTCGATCTCCTCTGAATTCAGGATATTCATAATACCTGTAGTCACTGCCACGGCAGCATGCTCAGGATTCCTGCCTGTAGCAAAAGCATTGGGCATGGATGTCTCAACAATATAAACCCGCGGCATTGGAAGGCCGGCATTATAAGCTAAATTATGCACTATCCGGTACAGCTGTGGAGCTTCGGCTTCTGTAACTTCCTTTGCCTTGTACATTTTAAGCACAATCTTGTCACTATACCAGTAGGTACCGAAATTCATGAGGATAGCAAAGGCAAAAGCAACCAGCATCCCCCCTGTACCCCAGTATGAACCAACCATTACCAGCAGACCCGTGAGTGTTGCAAGTAATACTGTAGTTTTAAGCATGTTCTTCATGATATACCTCGAGCATACTTCGGATTATGTCAAAATAAGCTCATATTAATAAACTAATATGATTTGTAATTCTATAAAAATATTTCGGACAAGTTGGGTTGCACTGTTCAGTTAAGAAATAAATAGAGGGATTCGTTCAACATATAAATAACTGGATGGATATGTTTATCGCTTATCATAATTATATCAGAAATCATCAAAATTTAAATTCATATACGCCATATCAATGGGAAAGATGCTTTTAACTGAACAGTGTCATCAAGCATACACAATTTTTTATACAATCATTTCTGTTATTTTTGTTAATAAAAAAGCTAATACTTGTAACCCTCAACTATATATACTATCACATTATAGTATTTTACAATGTGGAGTTTGAATGCGCGTTACCAAACAGAACTCCACATTGGCCCGAAGGCATAGTTATGTCTAATTTCACATTATATAAACATAGCTTTGCCTTTGGTACAATTTGTATAATGAGGTAAACTATGAAAATTGAAACAAATAGCAAAAGAATATTAGCGTGTGGCATTGTCATATGTTTAGTATTGTTATCTACAATCGGATCTGCATCTGCATATAGCCTGAAATCTTATTGGTGGCAAGATGAAAAAGCTGGTTTTAAAATTGATTCATCGGTATCAACAACTTGGCACAATGCTTTGAATTCTGCTATGGATGAATGGAACGATGCACCATCTGATTTTTATTATTACTATGACTCTAGTAGTGATAATAAATTCCAATGTCAATATCTCCCACAAGAAACATGGAATGGTTTGTGTTCAACAACCTATTCTGGTGACTCTATAATTAAGACTATTATCACGTTAAATACTGCTAAATCGTGGTCAACATATTCTATCTGTCTACCTGGTAAGATGGATGTTCAAAGCACTGCAACACATGAATTTGGCCATGCGCTTGGTTTAGCCCACTCAACTTACAGCGATGCAACAATGTGGCAATATGGATATACTGGAACAACTTGGAAAAGATCCCTCCATTCTGATGATGAATGTGGAATAAGAGCAATGTATGGACCAGAATGAGGTGACAGAATATGTCAACAAATAATACATTAAAAGGTGGTTTATTCATTTTGGGAATTTTGTCAATTGCATTAGTAGGGATGGCTTTAGCAAACGACTTTAGCACTAACGAAAATGTGGGCATAACCATTGAATCTCATGCAGAACTTGAATCAGTGAGTCATGAATATCTGAAAAATGAATCTGATGTAATTCTTACAGGCACAGTTACAGAAATATTGCCCAGTAAATGGAACACCATAGATGGCAAGCGATCTTCTAAATCTGTCCATGATCTAAAATGGCATGATATGATCTATACTGATGTAGTCGTGGCTGTGGATGAATATCACAAAAACCCATTAAATAAGAAAGAAGTGGTTGTTAGGATATTTAGCGGAACAGTTGGAAAAGATTCATTTGTACTCGACTCCGAACCATCGTTCTCTTTAAATGAAAAAGTATTTTTGTACTTAGTTGAAGACAATTGGGAATATACCAAAAATATGGGTCCAAAACATTACTTTGTTCTTGGTTCAATGCAAGGCAAATACACGCTGACAGATGATGGTAAAGCAATTAGACCAGATGAAGTAGTTGCATTTGAAGAACTCCTCCTTCCTCTTGAGAATGCTGAAGAACATTTTGTTGCAGAAGAATCTAAATGATGCTGTATATCAGCATCACTTTTTACTTTGCAAGAGGATATAATATAAAAATGGAATGATCTAAATGAAGAACTTTTTGAAGCGTTTAAGTATATTTATTCTTTTAGCATTACTGCTCATCCCATCAAATGCTCTAGCAACGGAGTGGCCACCAGAAGTTGCTGAAATTTCATACCAAATCGAACATTCAGACAGAATCATAGTAGGAAATGTAAGCAATATTGAAATGTTTGAGAACTATACATTGGTAACTATAGAAGTAAATGAATGGTTGATGAACCGGTTGCCCCGGGATGAAATAATTGTAAGAACTGAAGTGGGTACTTCATTTGAAATCGAAGGTGCCACAAGATTTAATCAGAGCGAACAAGTCATCCTGATGCTCAAAGATATAAGTGTCAGCGAGAATGAATTCAAAGTCACTTTTATGGAAAATGGTAAACATCCCCTATCTGAAAAAGATGAAGTTATGAATAAACTTACTAAAGAATCTCCATTTATTGGAGTCTTCAGGTCACTGGTTGCTATCTTTTTGGTTGTTTACTTGTCCAGAAGAATTAGATGAAAAGTGTTAATTTAGGTCACACCAACAATACCTACCAAAAACAGGGCTGACAGGAACATGATCACAAGAGCAAAGATGAGGAGTACAGCACCTGGATTGTATTGTGCATCTTCCTCTCCATACATTTTAGTGTTTTTCATAACCATCTCCTGATATTAATCGTATTTCATTATATAAATCATTCTATTAATACATGACCCTTAAAAAGGAAGAGGATATTCAGATATCCTCTACAGTAATATTGGACTCATTATCGACACCTTCAAGCATCGATTCAAGTTCTGCCAAGTCATCCTCCAATGATGATATTTCTTCATCGGTAAGAGCTGCACCTTCCTGTGCAAGTATGTCTTCGGCAACATCTTCGGATACAGTTTCATTTACCACTTCCGAATCACTCTGGTCTGTACAACCCGAAACCATCAGGGATGAAAACATGATTAAAGCTATCAACAAAGAAACGGACCTTTTCATGCTATTCATTCCTCCACCGACTCGTTATTCATTGTACTGTTCATTGAGCCCTCATCCTCATCGATCTCCATATACTGCTTGATTTGATCATTTGTCAATGAGGTTCTGTTACCGATTTCAGCTATTATTTCATTCATATCGGTGGTATTGAGAGTAAACTCATCCTCGGTTTCATTGAATTTTATTTTTACTTCCGATTGTTCGCCCTTTATTTCTACTTCAATCTCGATTTCTTCCTCATCATCGAAATCTTCATTCTCTGTAGAATAGGTTCCTGCCCATTCCATGGTTTCAGAATCCGTGGTGTAGGTACCTTCCCCGGAGAACACCGTGCTTCCAGTACCCGTGGCATTAATGGAGAGATTCTCCCCTGAAACCATCATAGTAAGACGGCTGCCATTGATATGAGCATCTCCTGTGAAGTTAAGATAGACTGCTGCAGGAGTACCCCTACCCATGGATCCTTCTGGAGTTATCCGTTCATATTCCCCATCCATCTCGATGGTTGCATCACCTGCCAGATCCTTCACAACAAGTTTTGCATCTGTTGCCGAGAGGGTTATATCGAAATTACCAGACAACACAGCTGTACCATTTCCTTGTGCACTGACATCTGTATCTTCTGAAAGATTAGCAAATCCCTGCCTGTGATCCTTCAGGAATTCCAGGATGTCATGGAGTACATCGTTGGCCTGGCGTGTAGCATTCACAGCCTGTTGCATGTAGGCAAGTGATTCACTGCTGCCTTGTTCTTCATCCAGGGCCAGTTCACGGTATTCTGATGCATTTTCTATCAGTGTGTTATAGCGCTCAAGCATTAGTTCGACTTCTGTTGTATTCACCCCACTTTCATTGAGACGCTCTATTTCGGACTCGAGACGCTCAGAAATGGAATCGGCTTTATCAATATAATTTCCAACACCATTCAGGACGTTGAGAGACCTGAATTTGTATAGGTCCATTGAAACGTCATGCCAGATCTTACGCACATCCCGTGCAATCTCTGAAAGCTCTTTCCGGTCATTGGCATCTTCGAGTTTTTCCTGCTGATCTTCAAGCTGGCCGATGTATTCATCGATTCTTTCGATGGAATCCTCTGGTACACCTTCAGCCTCGAAATCTTCCTTTGTATCGGACAGGCGGCTGACCATGTAATTGATCGTGTCATTTAGATACTCACTGGATACATTGAATACGTCTTCGGAATTAGCGGAGAGTTGCCCCTGTTGGACCCTCTCCTTTACAGTCAGAAGCTTTTTCCTGGAATTCTCATAATTGTTCTTCATCCGCTCCCTCTGTCCCGGCACCTTGTCGCGAGCAGAAACTTCAGGGTTTGGAGTATTGCCAGGGTTCATATTGCCCTGGGCCGTATTCATTTCCACATTCCTTCCCGGTACATCATCAGGGACAGAAGTATTGTTAGGGCTCATGTTGCCCCGGTCTGCATTCATTCTATTATCTGGCTTTGCAACTGCAACGGCTGTAAACATACTTGCACACATTACAATGACCAGAACAAAAGTCAATATCTTTCTGAAATCCATTCCAATCCTCCTTGTATTTAGCATCGTTATCAATCGCATATTGGGCAGATGAGGATATAAATATACTTTTTCAACAGGCAACTTTAAAGAAAAATAAAGCGTTTTAAAACTTTATAATCGTTTAATTTTTACAAACAAGGTTTTAAACTAATTTAAAAGTTAATTAAACCCAAATAAGCAGATTAAAAGACAAAAAAATACCAAAAAGGAAGAATCATATTTTCAATAAACATATATGCAATACTGTATTAAACTAGGACTGTGAGTAACAAACAACTTCGAATCGCCACAATTGTTCTTCTGTGCACCCTGATGTTTGCTAACTGTACAGCCGCCGAAGATACTGCAACAGTCCATGGCTCACTATATAATTGGTACACTTTAGAACCACAGGAAGATGTCATCCTCGAAATAAACACAACTCCTGCACAAACTGTAGTGGCAAGTAATGGGATATATGCATTCACACTGGAGCCAGGTTCATACCTTATAATCGCCAGAGGGTATGAAAACGGTACTCTCACAGCTTACTCGGAAGAAGAAATTACAATCAAAAAGCAAGGAGATTACGTAATCGACATCCTGCTTTATCCGGTATATGAAGAAGATATTGAAGACCTCAACGATACTGAGTTAAGCAACCTGACAGCCTCTGTAGAGGAAGGTACAAAAATCGTTGAACAAACATCTGATGATAAGAGCAATTCCTACTATCTCTTAATACTCATAATCCCACTCCTTATTGTTGCCATCTATTTTTATCGGCACAAAAAAGAAGAAAATGGCAAAAATTCTGTTACCAGCAGTTCAGGCATATCCGAAATTGAACAGATACAGGAATTGGAGCAAACGGGTGGAAAGTCTCATACTGCAAGGCCAGAAGACGAGGATAAAAAAGAAGAGGAACTGCCTGCGGACCTGAAGGAAATCCTGACAATATTACAGAAAGCCGGAGGAAGAATAACCCAGAAAGACCTCAG
>JASMTL010000162.1:0-11190 GCA_041694315.1 Methanosarcinaceae archaeon
AAATCAACTGAAAGCAGACCGATTGTAAGAATGATAACGCCAAGTAACAATCTGGGTATATATGTGGTTACCATTATAAGGAAATCAGTGATAAGTTCCAGCTGAAGTATATTAGCTGCTGCTGCAATGAAGAATAGGTAACCGAATAATTTTATTATACCGGCAACAATCATGGATGGTTTCATATTTGCTGTTTTTGTACTCTTTCCCAGAGGACCACTTTCAATCTTTTCGTCCATACCTGTTGTCGAAAGTACGGTTGCAGTTGTACGTGATACAAAATCAACGATTACAATACCTATCACAAGTATGATGGCTGCCGCAATAACTAATGGTATATAAGTTAGCAACAGAGTAATAAAATCTGCTACTACTCTTATTTGTAAATAATCAATAATTATTGCAGCAAATACGATATATACGAACCATTTGACCGCAGAGCCGAAAAAGTCTTTAGTTGTGATTTCCGCCCGTTTGAGTACCTTTCCTATGAACGTGTTGTCGATAGTATTATCCACTTTTGTTCTTTCAAGAAGTTTTGCACCTATTTTTCCAAGTGATCTTCCTATTATCCAGCCAACCAATGCAAAAATGATTACTGCAACTACTTCTGGAATATAAGAGAAAACATCCCCGATTGCATAGTACAAACTCTGTGTTAATGTTGTTTCCACCATTTATATCACCCCTGCCTGAATGATATGTATTAATACCAAACAGGCTTAGTTATTCATAAGAATATAGGAAAGTTACGTATATTAACTTATCTATTTATTGAAAACAGTATTTTTATTATATTAAATTATTATAAGATCTTATTTCAACTTAGCAGCAAGTTCCTCACCCATCTGGAAAGCCTTTTTAAGTGTTGCTTCATCTTTTTTGACAACTCCCCTGTCAAATTGGTTAAGCACAGGCATCGCCTTATCCACTGTGTACCCCAGAGCTTCCAGAGGATAACTCATGGCTTCCAGACTGAAACCAATATCTTCAATGATGGGTTGCTCTCCAATGGTGAAAACGCAGGCACGTCTTCCCTGTCCTGCCAGCCGGCTGGAATACTCACGTGGGCGGTCATCGGTGAAATTGTAGTAGGGATAGAGGCGGTCGATGAAGGTTTTCATCAGGGAAGTAACATTGTAATTATATGTCGGCGATCCAAGTACCATACCCTTTGCTTCTTCGATCTTTGGATACAACAGGTTCATACCGTCATAAAAGCGGGTACAGGTCTTATCCTGCCGACATCTTTCACATCCCACGCAGGACTCGATACTGTAATCCCGCAGATGTACTATCTCGACTGTAGCACCGTTTCTTTTTGCGCCTTCCATTACTTGACCCAGTAATACGTCGGTATTGCCTGCCTTCCTGGGACTTCCACAAATTCCCAGAATATCTATCGTAATGCTGTATTCCTCCTCTTCTGTAATTATTCTGTGAAAACGACTTTCACGTCTTCGACATCCCAGAGTGACTCTATTTTTTCGAGAATATCCTCTTTTATAGCCGATGCGAACTGATGATCTGATGGAAGGTCTATAAGTATTCTCACACTACCTTCATTGACCTCTATCTTTGTCACAAGTTCCGTCCTGATGATATCCAGCCCTGCCATGGGATTCATGACATGTTTCAGGCGCCTTCTGACAACTTCTTCAGTAGTAGTTTCCTTCTCACTCACAAGGCCATGCTTTTCCTCATAATCCCGGATTGCCGCCCTCAAACCTTCCACAGCCAGTACTGAACAGTGTGCTTTTACGGTGGGCAGTCCACCGAGTTTTTCGGTGGCCTGTTTCCATGAGATATTTTTTGCTTCTTCCAGAGTCTTTCCCTTGGCCATTTCGGTAATTATGGAAGCTGTAGCGATATTTGAGGCACATCCATAGGATTCGAATTTTATATCCTCTATCACCAGGGTTTCGGGATTCACATTCAGGTATACTGCTACCATGTCGCCACATGCCGGACTTCCTTCCAGGCCCTTGCCATCCGGGTTTTCTATTTTACCCACATTACGCGGGTTTTTGAAATGATCAAGAACTTTTTCACTATACGGGAATTTCACATCAACCACCTCACCTTTTCTCATACAAAGGACTAATCTCTCTTAATTGAGCAACAATTTCCTTAATTGCATCAACAATGGCATCGGTTTCCCCAAGGGTATTGTAACGACTGAAGGTAAAGCGCAATGACCCATGGGCCCTCTCATGGTCTCCACCTATGCCCAGTATAACATGACTTGCTTCAAGGGAGCGGCTAAAGCACGCGGAACCCGTGCTGACCGCAAATCCACGCATATCCAGATGCAGGGTAAGTGATTCACCTTCTACATAATGGAACGTTATGTTGGCATTATGTGGACTTCTGTGTTCCTTACTTCCGTTTAATATTACATCCGTAATTTCACTGGATATTCTCTCTATAAGATGGTCTCTCAGTGCCCTGATCTGCCTGTTTTCCTCCTCTGTCACAAGTTCTACTGCTTTTGCAAATCCGACAGCTCCGGGTATGTTTTCAAGACCTGCCCTGAGGTTGAATTCCTGGAATCCGCCGTCCATCCATTTGTTGATAGGGGTGTCTTTGCGTATATAGAGGCCTCCAACACCACGGGGCCCATGTATTGTATGTGATGCAATAGTTATCAGGTCCACAGGAATTTTTTGCACATCTATTGGAACGCGTGTGAAACTATGGGTGGCATCTGTATGCAGAAGTACTCCTTTATCCCTGCATATGCCTGAAATGCTTTCCAGATTCTGCAGTGTACCGATTTCCTGATTGGCATGCTGTATCGAGACGAGAACCGTTTCGTCTGTGATCGTCTCTGCAAGTTGTTCTGTATTAAGCCGACCCCTGTTGTCCACTTCAATGAAATCGACTTCAAAACCCTGTTTCTCCAGGGCTTTTGCGGTGTTCAGGACAGGGAAATCCTCAATCTTGGAGACAATCAGGTGTTTCCCCTTCTTTTTGAGTGCAGATGTTACTCCCTTTATTGCCATATTGCTTGATTCGGTGCTTCCGGATGTGAATACGATTTCTGCCGGTGAAGCATTTAAGGAATCTGCAATGGTGGATCTCGCGTTTTCAAGCGCTTCCTTTGCATCAATCCCCATCGAATAGGCAAATTCTGATGTTGCAACTGCATACGTATCAAAATAATACGGCTTCATCGCCTCTAACACTCTTTCATCCAGCCGTGTGCTTGCGGAATTATCAAAATAAGCGGTTTTGTCTTCCATACAATTCCTCAGATAAACAATGTAATCTCTGCATCCTTTGCTTCATGAACATAGGTGCCCACTGCACCATATTCATCAATCCACTCGGTACGCAGCTGTTCTTGTTTGATCCCCATAATTTCCATGGTCATTTCACAGGCAATGATTTTACCCCCCAGTTCCTTGAAATCGGTCATCATTTTTTCAAGAGGAGCTACATTGGCCTTTTTCATCCTGCCTTTGACCATCCATTTGCCAAGCCCCAGGAAATTCATTTTGGATAAGGCTCCCCTTTCCAGTCCTCCCTGTTTCAATCTCTCAAGGCCCCAGAAAGTAAAATAAAGGGACGCTTCCATCCCCATTGACAGTGAACCATTTGCAATAATGAGTGCACTGTATAGTTTGTCCATGTCCCCGCTATGGACTATTATGACTGTTTTGTTGTTCACAGAAATCAATCCTTTTAACGCTTAATTCTGATTTTCCACTCACCATCTTCTTCATCGATACCGATAATTTCAAGCCCCATGGATTCACAGGCCATTGGTATCTCCTTCTTTGAGGCTGGATGTGTGCCGGTGACTATGACCTCATCTCCGGGTGCAGCTTTTCTCAGTGCCTTCCTGCATTCGACCAGCGGTACCGGGCAGGTCTCCCCTCTGGTATCAACTTCTATTGTTGTCATATATTTCCCCTGGATATTTCTTATATCTGCAAATCACAATTGTTAACTCTCATGTATGCTTGCAAATGTTATATAAGTTTCTCGCATGGCATAATGGGCTGTCTCATTTTCAGAAATGTCGATCCCCATCAACATTCTTCTGGTCAGAACAACATAGCAAGAGTTATTACAAAAAGGATGATGGCGATTGCTCCCAGTATTTTCATGAGGTTTTCTTCACCTTCAAAGGCATATCTATCATCTCCTTTTTGTTTTCGGATTTGTGATAAGCCGACAGAAACACCACCAAGTGATCCTATTGCTATACCCATTAGAGTTCCAAGCCCCACACTCCCTATAGACGGTCCAAGTAACAGGTTTCCATAAAGGGCACCTGCTATAGCTCCTGCAGATACCCATATAGGCATCACTCTCTGATTTTGCTCTGATTGGTTGCCAGTTATTGTTAGACCCCCGGTTTTGTTTATATAGAAATATCACACAGGTTAATGATATTCTTTGTGTCTGTATTTTGCTTGATTCTCTGAAGGGTAATTCCTTTATCCTCAAACATTTCTTCAACAGTACTTTCCAGGATTTTGACTACTTCATCCTGTCTGATATTTGTCACAGCTGCCAGAGCTCTAACTTTTGGATCTGCAACATTTTCCCTTTCAAAAATTTCGATTTCAGGCTTGTTTGCAGAGGATGTGAGGCTGATTTTCAGGAAAGTTTCCGGCAGGTCCATGGACATTTTTATGTGGCCTATGAAATCCGGATTCAATTTAATGAACTGGCTGAGGATTGAATCAACAATTCCATTTCCCAGCTCATGTCCCTTCTTGATTTCCAGATCATTTGACTCAATTGCAAATTCAATGGCATGGGATGACACATTTGATTCAGCAATAGAATTCTGTTTTGTGGAGTTCTCTCTTTGTTTTCCTTCTTCGCTTATGGTTTCTATTAATTCTTCAAAGTCTCCTGCATTTTCCTTTGCCGAAAATTCCAGTATTTTTGCGTCTGTATTATAGTGTTGCAGCAATGCTTTGACCTTACTGACCTGTTCATCTGTCGCTACATCTATCTTGTTAATCCCCAGTATATCTGCATCCTCTATCTGGGTCTTTATGAATTTTGGAATCTGTTCAATTTCCAGGTCGAACCTGCTGCCATCTATCAGATTTATTATGGGGGAAAACTCCATGTCTGTGATCTTCATAAGTTCTATTTCTTCTTTGATCTGCCGGGGGAATGCGACGCCGGTCGGTTCAATAATTACAGTATCCGGTCCATATTCCTCAGCAAGGGATTCAAGCGCCTGTTCCATATCGATTTTCAAGGTGCAACAAATACATCCGTTGGTGATCTCCCTGGTTTCCACTCCTTCTATATCCAGTGTTGTTCCGTCTACTCCGATTTCACCTATCTCATTTACAATAATTGCGATCTTTTCGCCCTTATCATTGAGATATTTACCCAGCTTAAGCAGCGTGGTAGTTTTGCCACTGCCTAGGAATCCGCCAATGATTATTACTTTCATTCATTACACCTTTTAAGAATTAGATTTCTTGATCTGGTTTTTTATCTTTCCCCGCAGAATTCATTCCGTGCTTGTGCAAGGGCCTGCATATTCTTTATGGGAGACTGTGGTGCGATTCCGCAACCCGGGGCCAGTATATCCACGCCTGTCTCCAGACATTTCAACGCTTCTGCTTTTACTTCTTTAGCAGTTTTATTGTATATTGTCACTGAAGTTGAGACATTGCCTATCAGTGCAGCACCACCTTCATGTGCCATTTTAATGGCGTATTGCAGATCTTCAACACTTTCTTCCACACTTATACCACAAAATCCACATTCTGCAATATCTTTTATTATGGGATCGGCTTTCCCGCATACATGGATTACACATTTCCCGTTAACAGAATCTGCAAGTTGTCGATAGTGTGGTTTTATGACGGACTTAAACATAGCCGGTGGAACAATGTCAGGGGAAGCAACTGCTTCTCCGAAACATATCATATCTGCTCCTGCTTCCAGGCTTTCATTAGCAGCTTTGATGCATGCCCGGGTAGTGACTTCCATTAATCTTTCTAGTTTTTGTGGTTCTTTCAGTATTTTTAACAGGAAAGGCTTCATACCCATCAAATTAACAGCAAGGTCCACAGGCCCGGCAAAACCACATATAAGTGGAACTTCATCCCCAACTTGCCTTTTTATAATATGTGTGGCTTCAAGAATTGCAGGCATTCTTCCTCTTTGCATCAAATCTTCAGGGACTTCTATGTCTTCAATGTTGATCTCCAGTCCTTCGAGTACAGCGGGCGGTATATCCTTTGCTCCCCTGTGAATCTTACAGCCGAAACTTTCTGCCAGTGATGTCAGATCGAAAGGATACCGTATCGTTTCAAATCCTGCAAAATTGTGGACACCAATTGCCAGTTTTGCCATTTTTTGGGAATCACAGTCAGCTTCAGGCCTGAAAACTCCACATGAATCCATAATTTCCAGCGGTGCAGCGGTTGTGAACAATCCTGCAGGAATTTTATCTACCGGTTTACGTTCCAGTGCATTGATGATTCTCTGTTTTTGTTGCATGGTTGGCCTTTGTATAAGATATTTTATTCTCTATTTCCTTTAGCTTTAGTTCGATTAGTACTTCAGTGTTATCCTTGTATTTTTGTTTCAGGTGTCACTGACAGAATTTTGTCGATGTGGAATATGGGTGTTATTATAATGGATTTTTTTAGAATCAAGTACAACTTTCGTGTTAAAAATAATCAACAAGATTCATATTTAATGTGCGCATAATAGGTTCTTAATTTAAATGATCTAATTATTAAAACAAATAAAGTGGATTTAATTGTTCGAATTTACAAAAAACAAAATGTATGGCAGAAGTAATAGGTATGTTGTATTGAATGATTAAGTTTCCAATTTATGATTTAAGTGTTACTGAAAGGAGGATTTTTGAGCGAGGTGCTTATAAATGAGTTCAGAACTGATACGTTATAAGGATATATGTGTTGATTTTCATGGTTCTCGTCTTTTTTCTAAATTTAATCTGATTGTCAATCAGGGTGATAAATTGATACTTAAAGGGCGGTCAGGAAGCGGTAAGTCAACTCTTCTCAAAATAATTTTGGGAATTATACATGTCGACGATGGGGAGATTTTTTACAGGGGCAGGAAAGTTTCGGCCTCTAACATATGGGACATCAGGAAAGAAATCGCATATGTATCACAGGATACTGATATCGGTGAGGGAATTGTTAAGGATTTGATCAACGAAATATTTTCTTTCGACCATAACCGGGGAAGAAAGTATCACAGGAAGCGTAATTCCCTGATTGAATACTTTGGGCTGGACAGGTCCATTGTGTACAAGAAGTTTGAGGATCTTTCAGGCGGGGAGAAACAGAGAATATGCATAATAATTTCTGTGTTACTGGGCAAGGAGATTTTCCTGCTTGATGAAGTTACATCGGCACTGGATCCCGAACTTAAGGAAAAAGTTGTGGATTTTTTTCTTGAAAATGAAGACTGGACACTTCTTGTTGCGTCCCACGACAACACATGGGACAGAGTAGCTATGGATGAAATATTTGTTGACGGATGTGAAATAAATGCCTGATGAGATTTCCTACACAGGTTTATTCTTTGGTTTTCTTCTGCTCATTATCCCTTTATTGATAATGAGATATGTACGGCTGAATATGGGTAAAGAATCCCTTTCAGCTATTTTCAGGATGACGATACAGCTTTTCCTTGCCGGTCTATTCCTGACATTTGTGTTTGATATGAACAATCCTGTATTGAATTTGTTGTGGTTTTTCCTGATGGTTTCATTTGCAGCATTTGAGTCCGTCCAGCGTCAGGAAATGGATCTCAAATCCCTTTATATTCCTACACTTGGCGCTTTCCTGGGAGGTACGTTCCTGATTCTTATGTATGTGAACCTCTTTGTAATTGACCTGGCCAATGTATTTGAAGCCCCTTACCTCATACCCATAGGTGGTATATTGCTTGGTAATTCCCTTGGCGGAACTATCATTGGTGTAGGAAATTTCTACAGCAGCCTGAAAAGGAATGAGAACCGCTATGTATCCAGACTTTCTTTTGGTGCCGGAATGAATGAGGCACTTATGCCCTATGTAAGAAAAGGCCTCCGTTCTTCCCTGAAACCGGCTGTAGGAGATATTTCTACTATAGGAATAGTTCACCTCCCCGGCATGATGAGTGGCCAGTTGATAGCCGGAGCATCACCGATCCTGGCAATCAAGTACCAGATTGCAGTAATGGTTTCTGTTTATGTATCCACTGTTACATGTGTGACACTTGCAATTTTCCTGACATCACGTATTTGTTTTGATGAATACGGGATATTGAATGATCAGGTGTTCCGAAATACACCGGATGTTTCATGAAGAAATCTGTATGGAAAAGTTGAAAAATCGATATCAGTTATCCTCTGTTATCGAACAATACAAACACATAAAGAGAAAATCTTACCCAGTATTTCTCCTTTCTCTTCAAGGTATTTCAGGGAGTTTTCACTCATTTATCGGGAGTGGAAACAGAAAGCAAGTTTATTGTTGGTGATGATGCAGTCTCTGTTATCGATGAAGAAGCAGAGAATCATTCAGGCGCTCAAGAACTTCTTTTGCATTGTATATCCCGCTGGTAAGTACTCCCGGTTCCTTGTAGAGAATATCCATTATCTGAGCATTGATAGCTGCGATTCTTGAAAGGATTTCGAACTTTTCAAGTACATTTTCCATATCTGAAATCATATCCCAGAAATTGAAGGAAATATCCAGAGGGTCTTCCACACCCAGACTTTGAAGTTGCTGCAACAATTCCTGCTTTTCAACTTTTAATTCATCAAGTCTGCTTTTCTCTTCTTCCCAGAGATCATTTTCTGCCCGTGGGCTCAGCCTTTTTATGGATATGAGTTCTTCTGTTTCCTGCAGGAAAGAATTTAGCTGTTCTCCTACGGATTGGATCGTTGATCCAATTATAGCAATGGATATGCCCGCAGCTTCTGCAGCGTCCCCTGCAGATTCACTGCTCTCATAAATCGATTTGCCAAGCGTGTATAATCCGCCTGTTGCCACTCCTGCTACTACGTCAAAAACATCCCCAAAACTTACCATTTCCACTCCTCCTATAGTTTACGTACTTTTCAAACAATTTAAATTCAACATAAAGTATAGATTAGATGATAAAATTATGTTGAATAGGCATCAAAAAGATAACCCTCAAAAACGGAGTCATTAATATTCATCTGTTATATTAATGAAAAATAAATGGGGAGGGAGAACTCCGTCTTTCACCGGTGATTCCTTTTTAATGTTACAAATTATATATTTTTTAGTTTGTATGAAAGAATTTCTGTAAATTTAGAGGATAATTACTTTGTATGCTTCTCATACATATTTTTATTATAAATATTAACGACATTTTTGTTAACAAGAAAGCTAATATGTGTAACCCTCAACTATATATATCATTATATTATAGTATTTTACAATGTGGAGTTTGAATGTGCGTTACCAAACAGAACTCCACATTGGCCCGGAGGCAGGGTCAGATTGTGGTTTGCACTATATAAACATAGCTTTGCCTCTGGAATAAAATCAAAGAGGCGAAGAAATGAAAAATAAAGGAACAAGAATTGCAGCATTGTTTATGGCAATGCTAGTTATGAGTATGTTTGCTGTCGCACCAGCTATGGCGTGTGCACCATCTGCACAAGCAATAGATGGAAGCAGTATAGAGGATGACTTCACCATTGAAACTGAAGATGGGTTGGGAGAATTAAGTGCATTGTTAGATATAGCATTGGATGAAGATGCTAGGGAAGTAATCAATGACCTGCAAAGTAAAGGATACAAGTTACAATATAAACAAATGAATGTACAAAAAATGTATCCTAAAAACACAGATGAACGGGAAGCAACCATTGCAATAATCCCCGCAGCAACAGAAAAGAGTGATAAAGCAGGACAAGTAATTTTTGCATCAAATGGAGATAAAACTATTGTTGGTAACGCTATAATCGATATTCGTGAAGATTATGGTAAGATGGAAATTTATGAGATAAACGATGGGGTTGAAAATAACTACGTGGTTGAAAATAAAGCAGGTGTAATGTATGTAGATGGTGAACCTGTCCTCACAGAAATGCAAACCGATTCTGGTACGGATTGTGATATTTGCATGACCGTATGTGACTACGTATATACTGCTGGATGTGGATTAACAGGTTTTGTCACATGTACTTTAGGATGTGCTTGTTTCAGTGGTCCTGCAGCTGTTGCATGTCCCCCTATCTGCGCAGTAGTCTTTGCTGCTATTTGTTTATATGGATCAAATAATTCTTGTCCCATACTTTGTCAGGATTATTGTTAAATGATTATATTTTCGTGCTTTTAATAATATATAGAAAAGGGCTAATTCATCCCACTATATATGATCTTAATAAGCACGATTTTTATTTTTTATAAATATTTCAACTCAATATATGTATTAGTAGGTGAAAGATCATGACTGTTGGACCAATTATAGTTACTGTTGCCGTTCTTACTATTATGTCACTATATCCGTTTTATCTCAAAAAATACAAACCACATCGTTACAAAGGAATATGGAAATCAATAGGTGATACAACTAAAACACCCAGCAGAGCTATTCTTTATCCAGTTGGTTTTTTAGTAGGTGGCATACTTTACATAATGTTCACTCAGTAATTTGGCAGTTACGGTCGATTACATGAGAAACCAAATAAATAGTGTATTTTAGAACACTGTTTTTAAGACAAAAAAGGATAAACTCGTAGAAATTGTCGTAAAATAGACCATATTGTCAAACGGCTTCCTGGCAAAAAAGGTGGAAATTTTAGGTTGAAAGAGGAAAAGATATCTTCATCAAGGAGCGGGTACTGTCAAGCTTGGGATAAAATTATGTTTAATAGGCGCCAAAAAGATAACCCTCAAAAATGGAGTAATTAATATTCATCTGTTATATTAATGAAAATAAATAAGGGGAATAACTCGGTTTTCACCGGTGATTCCTTTTTAATGTTACAAATTATATATATTTTAGTTTGTATGAAAGAATTTCTGTAAATTTAGAGGATAATTACTTTGTATGCTTCTCATACATATTTTATTATAAATATTAACGACATTTTTGTTAACAAGAAAGCTAATATGTGTAACCCTCAACTATATATATCATTATATTATAGTATTTTACAATGTGGAGTTTGAATGTGCGTTACCAAACAGAACTCCA
>JASMTL010000163.1:0-7384 GCA_041694315.1 Methanosarcinaceae archaeon
TTGGACGCTCTATGGACAGGTATGTCAATACCGCCCGTGAACTGGGATACATCGAACTCCCTAAGAAAACAGAAATATACGGTAACAGGAAAGATATTGACAAGGCGTTCAAGAAGATTATGGATAAAGGTAAGGACAAATACCTCCCAATCGTTACAGGCCACCAGGGTGAACCGGGTGCAATTCTTTCCAGGGTTGCCAATGGTGATACTGCCTATAAAATAGAATCCGGAGATAAGGTAATTTTCTCAGCAAACACAATCCCTACCCCGATGACACAGGCAAACAGGTATGCTCTTGAGACAAAACTCAAAATGAAAGGAGCACGTCTGTATGACAATGTCCATGTTTCCGGACATGCATACCGTGAAGACCACTGGGAATTAATAAGACTCGTTAATCCTGAAAATGTAATTCCTGCACACGGCAACATCGACATGCACAGCGCCTATATTGAAATGGCTGAAGATGCAGGCTATGAACTCGGTCACACACTTCATCTATTGAGAAACGGAGAAGAATTATATCTTGAAGATTAAACCTGCAATCATAATTGGTTGGGATAATATGGATTTAATTGATGAATTAAAAAAACGCAGTGCCTTGGTCGATGAATCTATACAGGAATTCCTGCCCATCGACCACCCGGAGGAATTGTACCGTGCAACACGGTACCTTCCGGATGCTGGAGGGAAAAGACTTCGTCCGGCAGTCCTCATGCTTTCCGCTGAAGCTGTGGGTGGGGATTCTGATTCCGTGCTTCCTGCTGCTGTTGCCCTTGAACTGATCCATAATTTCACACTTATACACGATGACATTATGGATAGGGATGATATTCGCCGCGGAATGGCGGCACTTCATGTGAAATGGGGTACTGCAGGAGCAATTCTGGCCGGTGACACCCTTTATTCCCGTGCCTTTGAGATCATTTCGAAAATGGATGCCGACCCACAGAAATTACTCAAATGTGTGGCCTTATTGTCCCGTACCTGTACCGAAATCTGTGAAGGGCAGTGGCTAGATGTTGATTTTGAAAGAAGGGATGTTGTGGATGTGGATGAATATCTGGAAATGATAGAAAACAAAACATCTGTGCTTTATGGGGCTGCTGCCAAGGTGGGTGCCATCCTTGGGGGGGCATCCGATGAAGTTGCTGATGCAATGTATGAATTCGGCCGTCTTACAGGTATAAGTTTTCAGATACATGATGATGTGATCGACCTTATTACTCCGGAGGAAATTCTGGGTAAATCAAGAGGTAGTGATCTGAAAGAAGGCAAAAAGACCCTTATTGCACTTCATGCCCTGAATAATGGCGTTGAACTGGAATGCTTTGGCAAAGCTGATGCTACCCAGGATGAAATCGACAGTGCAGTCGCAAAACTGGAAGAATCAGGAACGCTTGCCTATGTCAGGGAAATGGCTGATAACTATCTTGAGGATGGTAAAAGCAAACTTGACTTGCTGGAAGATTCCCCGGCAAAAGAGACATTGGTCGAAATTGCCGATTATATGGTCAGTAGAGAATACTGACCGTCTTTTTTTTGTGAAAAATATATATATTATTCTCCCCATTTTAACTTGAGTTATACTTTATTCTTTCAAGGAGAATGGTATGAAAGATTTGGCGCATAGGATAGAAGATTATAATCAGGCATGCCTATATAACAGGTCTTTTCTTGATAAATTACAGTTTTGGAAAAAGGACCCTGAATCAATACCTGCTTATGAGCCTGAAATCCATGGTGACCTGGTACATTTTGAGATTCCAGAAGGATATGAGGAAATTGAACGCTATTGGGTCGATGAACCCTATGTATTCGTAAGCATTCTCAAAAGACTGGGTATATACCGTTATGTGGTTGTGGAACCTTCACTTTCTGTGTATGAGAAAGATATTCTGGAGCGCACCTATAGCGATCTGAAAGATGTTCTCACAATCGATGAAACACCGTGTGCCGATGCAGACAGGGATATTATCCTTGTTTCAAAGGCACTTTCCCTTTTCAAACGTTACCATATTCCGCTGGAGGTTTCTTCTAAATACAGGATCCTTTACTACCTGAGGCGTAATTTTCTGGGATTTGGAAAAATCAATCCTCTTATGATGGATACTGATATTGAAGATATTTCATGTGACGGGGTAGATATTCCCATATATCTTTATCACCGAAAATATCTGAATATCGAAACAAATATTTCATATACTGAAGACAAACTTAACTCTTTTGTGATCACTCTCTGCCAGCGATCAGGAAAACACATCTCAGTAAGTGAACCGCTTGTTGATGCCACTCTTAACGACGGATCGAGACTGCAGGCTACCCTCGGTAAGGAAATTACTACCAGGGGCAGTTCTTTTAGTATACGTAAGTTCAGGGGAGACCCGATTACTCCTGTAGATCTTATCAATTTCGGAACCTGCAATCTGGAAATGATGGTATACTTCTGGCTGGCAATTGAAAACGGTTTCAGTGCCATTTTTGCAGGAGGAACGGCTTCGGGTAAAACCACAATGCTCAACGCGATCTCATTGTTCATACCGCCGCTTTCCAAAATAGTGTCCATCGAGGATACCAGGGAAATCATGATGTACCATGACAACTGGATAGCAAGTGTTACCAGGGATTCTATAGGCAGAAGCGGAGCTGGAGAGGTTTCAATGTATGACCTTCTCAAATCTGCTCTCCGCCAGAGACCAGAAACCCTGATTGTAGGAGAAGTCAGAGGCAAGGAAGCCCTTACCCTATTCCAGGCCCTTTCAACGGGGCACACAACCTATTCTACTATGCATGCGGGTGATGTGCAGACGGTGGTTAACAGACTTGAAAATGAACCTATCAATGTACCGCATGTAATGCTCCAGTCCCTTGACATCCTCTGTATACAAAAACAGGTATACGTGGATGATAAAAGAGTACGCAGACTGGATAACCTGGTCGAATTTACAGGAATTGATCCCAAGAGCGGGGATATAAGAATCAATGAATTATACCAGTGGGATTCTACCAAAGATGAATTTTTACACAATGGGCAATCCAATGTATTAAAACTCATCGTGCAGAAAAAAGGTTGGTCTGCCCATAAATTGCGGGAAGAAACGCAGAATCGCCGTATGATCCTGAAATATCTTCTGGACCATGACATCAGAGATTACATAAGCATTTCACTAATGGTGAAAACCTATGCAACATCTCCTGAAATCGTGCTGGATGCAATTGAAAATGATGCTCTTGTAGACCTGCTGCAGCAGGAAAGGTGATTTTTGATGATGCCTTTTCAGGATATTGCATACAGGTTATTCGGTAAACACGCATTCCAAAAAAAAGATGAGTATCCGAAATTATGTCATTCCCTGAAAAGTGCACGTTTTGCCATTCCTGCAGATCAGTATATATCAACAGGATATCTCTATTCCCTAATTTCTTTTTGCGTCACAGGTATTATATTTTATTTTATTGCATCGCGCCTTTTCGAAATTCTTGATCTATCCATCATCGATGATATGCGCATAATTGCTCTTCTATCATCCTTGATTATAGCCCTCTTATTTTCCACGATTCTGTTTAATATCCAGATGAAACTCCCGCTCCTCTGGGCAAGTAATCGCAAGGCTTACCTTGACCAATCATTAACCCACGCTGTAGCATACCTGTACGCATTGAGCAAAGGTGGGGGGATGAGCCTTTTTGATATATTTAAATCATTAAGCCAGCAGAGGCATATTTATGGAGTCGCTGCAGATGAATTTGGATACATAGTCAGGGACATGGAATACTTTGGCTATGACATGCTCACAGCACTGAAAAATGCAAACGACAATTCTCCCTCTGAAAAATATAAGAATTTCCTGGATGGCATGCTTTCAATTATTTCCAGTGGCGGAGATGTTACTTCATATCTCAAAAATAAAAGTGAAGAATATCGTTTTCTTGCAAGCAGGGAACAAAAGACCTTCCTTGAAACACTCGCAATACTTGCGGAAGTTTATGTAACAGTATTCGTAGTGGGCCCTGTTTTTCTCATAACGATACTTATCGTATTGGGCTTTATGGGATCGAATTCATTAGACGTACTGTACATTTTAGTTTATGTCCTCATACCGATAGGCACAGTTTTATTCATAGTTTTCTTATCCACAATATCGGATAACCTGGAAGGAAGAAGCATTCAAACTTCACAGCAAATTTTCAATGAATTTGATAATGTCAGAGTGAATGAATATACAACTATCGATGAAAAGATGTTGAAAAAAATTTCCTGGTACTACAGAATAAATAATATTATTGATAAAATTACCAATCCTATTAAGTGGTTGACCAGTAAACCTCATTATTCTCTTATATTAAGTATTCCTGCAGGTCTTATTTGCATTTTATATGGTATCCGGGAAAACCTGACCATATTGTCATCACTCGATTTTTCAAGCATAAGTTTAAGCTACATCAATGTAGAAGCAGCTGCTGCAATCGATGATTACATTGTGTTTGCATTTATTATCATAAGTGTTCCTTTTATTGTATTTTATGAATCAAAGAGAAGATGGGTTTTGAAAGTTGAAAATGAAATGCCCGAATTCTTGAAAAGACTTGCAAGTATCAATGAAGCAGGAATTCGCCTCTCCAGCGCAATATCCCTGGTTTCACGTTCAAAAATCGGAGTCTTGAATACAGAAATTAAAAGAATGGCTTCCCATCTTTCCTGGGGTGGCAATCTTGAGGAAGTTCTCAAAAAGTTTGAATACAGGGTCAGGACTGAATTTAACAGCCGAATTATTACATTTATCATAAAGGCCAGCGAATCTACAAGCGATGTTATCAGTGTACTCAACATCGCTGCATCAGAAGCCGATATGCAGAGTCAACTTAATAAGGAACGTTCAGCTGAAATGACAGTATATGTATTCATAGTCTATATCGCTTTTCTGGTGTTTCTTTTCATTGTTTATGTGCTTGCTGCCTACTTCCTTCCGGCAGTACCTTCTTCTGCGGGAGATGCAGTGGCAGGCATGCCCCTTAATATTCAATTTGACATGGATGCCTATATATTGCTTTTCTTCCATGCATCCCTTATACAGGGCGTGTGTTCCGGGCTGGTTGCCGGGAAGATGGGGTCTGGCAGTGTTTTGGCGGGCGTGAAACATTCACTGTTCCTGGTATTGATAGCTTATATCACCTTTACACAATTCATCTAAAACAGGATAAACATGTAAGCAGGAGGAATGAAACTATATGAATTCAGTAAAACAGTTTTTCAAATCCGAATCTGCAGTATCAACAGTAGTTTCATTTGTCCTTTTACTGGGCCTTTTTGTGACAGTACTGGCTGTCTTTAATGCTCATTACATACCTGAATGGAAAGCAGATGCTGAAAAAGCCCATATGGATGATGTCTATGATGACATGTCCCAGTTAAAAGCCCGGGCCGATATGCTTTCCCTTGCCAGTTCCCTTGATGAAGATAGCACTGTTTCTTTGAGTATACCCATTAAGATGGGAGGAGGAGATATTCCCATAGTGGGTCCCACCAAATCAAGTGGCGTACTGTCGGTGAATGATGATGATAATTTCAGGATCAGTATTGAAGGATTGAATACTACAAATTCTACAAATCAGTTAGTAATTTCTGATTCTTATTTTCCTGGTAATATTCGTTATGCTTCAAATAATGGTTATTACGTTGACCAAACCTTTGCCTATGAAAACGGTGCTGTGATCGTGTCACAAAGGGAAAGATCCCTTATGAAAATGGACCCGTCCATTTCAATTAAAAACCAATCTGGAACCCTATTAAAAGTTGATTTAACGCTAATGGAAATTACCGGGGATAGGGTAGTGATTACCAGCAACGGTATTGAAGAAGTTAAACTTACAGGTAATGATTGGGTTGAGGAGTTTAATTCAACTAAAAATGAGTCTCTTACCAACCTTACAATTTCTATGAATACCAGTTATCCTTCAGCATGGGCAAAATATCTCAATGACTCTGCTAAAAGTGAAGATCTTGCTTACCCAAGCGACTATAATGTTGATGAAGGCGAAGATTATGTAATCTTCAATTTAAATTCATCAGATGACAATATCGATTTTTATCTTAACAAGGCAACAGTGGATGCAAGGGTTGGAACATTCTAATCTATTGGCAGATAGTTTTTTATCATTCAAAGTACCCAGTTAAAGGGGGGTATAAGTTTGTTAAAAGAAGCTATGTTCTATGAAAAACTTGAAGATAAAAAAGTACGTTGCAATTTATGTAATCACAGGTGTCGCATAGCAGAAGGTAAAACCGGTATTTGCAGGGTACGACAGAATAAGGAAGGGAAACTGTATAGCCTGATCTATAATACGGTTTCAAGTGAAGCCGTTGATCCTATCGAAAAGAAGCCCTTATTCCATTTCTATCCGGGCACTTACTCCTATTCACTTGGAACCATTGGCTGTAATTTCCGCTGTAAATATTGCCAGAACTGGACCATATCGCAGGTTAGCCTGGATGAAGCACAATCGGTGGAAATTACCCCTGAGCAGGCAATCGATCGAGCTCTTGCAGCAGATTGCAAGAGTATTGCCTGGACCTACAATGAACCGACTATATGGTACGAATATACCTATGACAGTGCAAAGCTTGCTAAAGAGGCAGGTCTGGCTACGGTTTATGTGACAAACGGCTATATCACACCGGAAGCATTGAAGCATATAGCCCCTTATCTGGATGCTTTCCGGGTTGATATCAAGGCGTTTACAGAAAAATTCTATCATGAACTCACTTCTGCTCATTTGCAACCCGTTCTCGATTCAGCCAAACTGGCCCGTGAACTGGGAATGCATGTGGAAGTGGTGTATCTGGTGATTCCCACATTCAATGATTCAAGGGATGAATTGAGGGATGTTTGCCGATGGATAGTGGAAAACCTGGGTAAAGAAACACCGGTTCATTTCACACGTTTTCATCCAAACTATAAACTCCAGAATGTTTCTCCAACACCTGTTGAGACTCTAGACCAGGCCTATGAAATAGCAACTAAGGAAGGACTGGAATATGTATATCTGGGCAATGTTTTGTCCTCTAAATATGAGCATACGTTCTGCCCTTCCTGCGGTAATATGATTATAGGCAGGGGTGTTTTTGATGTGGAAGAAAATCATCTGACAGAGGATAACAAATGTGAATATTGTGGTGCATCCATTCCAATCTCTGGTAAATACGGGGGTTACCTATAAAATCCTCTGATGTAACCCCTTTTTGGGCGGCGGCAAACAAAAAGTTTAAATCAGATTAATGCATTAGAAGCGCTCGCGACAAGTCGCATGCAACGTGCCGCCATAACTCAGTTGGTAGAGTGTCTGGCTGTTAACCAGAATGTCACAGGTTCGAGCCCTGTTGG
>JASMTL010000164.1:0-5496 GCA_041694315.1 Methanosarcinaceae archaeon
CCTCTCCATGGAAGGAGATTTGAGAGGCTGTATTGGTCATCCCTATCCAGATTCATCCCTGAAGGATGCAATTGTTGATTCTGCCATCTCAGCATCAACAAGGGATCCGCGTTTTCCTCCTGTAAAGCTACAGGAGATGTCTGTAATCACGGTCGAAGTTACTGTACTGACCCCGCCTGAAAAGATTGATGCGGCTGCTGCAGATTTGCCCGGTCTTATAGAGATAGGCAGGCATGGGCTTATAGTCAAACAGGGTTTCTATCAGGGTTTACTTCTGCCACAGGTGGCCCCTGAGCAGGGATTTAATGCTGTGGATTTTTTGAATCACACCTGCATAAAAGCCGGACTTTCACCGGACGCATGGCTTACAGGCGCTGAAGTATACTGGTTTGAAGGACAGGTCTTTTCTGAAGAATCCCCTGAGGGGCAAGTTGTGGAAAAGCAGTTCTAAACTGCTTATCTTTTCATATTTTCAAGTTCTGTAAGTAGTTTATCGGTTGAATACACTAGTTTAATTAGGGTTTTTTCTATCATCAGGTTGACCGTACCTTCGATTCCAAGTGTACGAAAATCAGTCCTCATCCCCATTACCGGGATATTTTTAGCATAAGCATAGCCGATTTCCCAGGCTGTACCGGAATCCACATCGCTGCCTCCATCCAGTATAGCAATTACAAGATCGGCTCTGTCTATAGCTTCTGAATTTCTCCGGAACAATTCTGCAGCATCCTGTTCTTTGCGCATACTTTTCGTATCTGTTGAATCCCTCTGTGGCAGGAATACGTCATATCCTGCACTTTCGATTTTCTCTGTGAGTTGTTCATTGAAATTCTTCTCAGCCTCGGAAAAAAGAGGGCCTGCCAGGTATATTTCTTTGTAATTCATTGTTTCCCTTGCCTGCCTGTATGGTAATAACTTTAATTAGTGGTAAAACATAACACTAAAACATGAAAGATAAGGTTAATGCAGGCATAATCGGTGCCTCCGGCTATACGGGGGGGGAATTGATGCGCCTTCTTCTCAATCATCCCCATGTAAATCTTGAAATGGCAACTTCAAGAAAACTTGCCGGACAAAATGTATCCAAAAAACATGCCCATCTGGCAGGTTTGACGGATCTTGAATTTGAAGAACTTGATCCTGTTGCTGTAAAGCAGAGGTGTGATGTGGTATTTCTGGCAGTGCCTCATGGCAGTGCTATGGATATTGTACCTCAACTTATTGACAGTGACCTGCTTATTGTGGATTTGAGTGCGGATTATCGTCTGGATGTGGAAGAATTTGAAAAGGTCTATGGCATTAAACACCATGACCCCCGTAAGGTAGTATTTGGCTTGGTGGAGTTGCATCCCGAGGTAAAGGGGGAAACCTTTGTTTCCAATCCGGGTTGTTATCCCACAGGAGCCACCCTGGCAGCTGCTCCTGTTGTTAATGCAGGGCTTGCAGATATTGCAGTTTTTGATTCCAAATCCGGCATAACAGGCGCCGGTGTGAATCCAAGCCAGGCATCCCATTACCCCAACATGGCGGAAAACATCCAGCCCTACAAGCTCACAACCCATCGCCACCGGGCGGAGATCTGGCAGGAATTGAATGGCCTTGGTGGCCTTGATAGTGTTAATTTCACTCCCCATGTAATCCCTGCTATCCGCGGGATACTGACTACAGCTCATCTCTTTCTTAATGAAGAATGCTCAGAAGAAGATATCCGGCAACTATACGATTCTTTTTACTCTGACTGTCCCTTTGTAAGACTGGTCGATGATATACCTGCGCTGGGTAATGTACGTGGTTCCAATTTCTGTGATATTGGTTTTGAGATTGACACAAACAGTAACAGGCTTGTAGTTATCTCGGCAATTGATAATCTCGTAAAAGGAGCTTCAGGACAGGCTATACAGAACATGAATCTCATGTGTGGTTTCAGGGAAACCGATGGTCTATGGAATGCGGGCCTTGCGCCCTGATTTATTTGGAGGTTGATTTATGCTTGTAAAAGAAATTATGAACAGTGATGTGATTTATTGCAGCCCAGATGACAATGTGAGTGATGCTGCCAGGTCGTTGAAGGATAATGACATAAGTGGTATGCCTGTAGTGGACAACGGCAAGATTGTAGGTATACTTTCAGAGGTTGACTTACTGGCTCTGCTGGAAACTCCCGAACATGGTGACTTCTGGCTCCCCAGTCCCTTTGAGGTGATAGAAATCCCTATCCGGGAATTTATCAGCTGGGAAGATACCAAAAAAATGCTTTCAGATGTAGGTTCAATGCCGGTTCGCAAAATAATGCGCACCGGTGTATTCACTGTCTCTCCTGAAGATTCAATTGAGGATGCTTCCCACCTGATGTCCAGACACAAGATAAACCGCCTGCCGGTGGTTGAAAATGATAAACTTACAGGGATAATCACCAGAGGAGATATCATCAGGGGTCTGGGTAGTCTGTGAGGTTTGCGGTCATGAGAGCAATTGAAGGCGGTATATGTGCGGTACGTGGCGTCCATGCTTCCGGTTTGAAGGATGATTACATGGGCCTTGCACTGATTGAAGGTGCGGGTCCTTGCGCAGGCGTTTTTACACGCAATAAGATTGTAGCGGCGCCGGTAGTGTTTACCAGAGACAATCTTGAAAACCATAAATATATTGCAGGCACAATTATAAACAGCGGAAATGCTAATGCCTTCACTGGTGAACAGGGAATGGCCGATGCCCGTGAGATGGCAAAGGCTGCTGCCAGCAAACTGGGAGTTCAGGATTCCCACATCGCAGTTGCATCTACCGGTGTGATTGGCCGTTTTCTTGATGTAGGTTGGATAAAAGATCATCTGGATGAAGTTTACGGGGCACTTTCTGCGGATCCTCAGGGATGCCGCAATGCTACAAAAGCCATCATGACCACTGATCTGATGGAAAAAGAAGTGGCTGTAGAACTGGAGTGTGGTGTACGTATCGGAGGTATTGCAAAGGGTTCCGGTATGATCGAGCCCAACATGGGAACAATGCTTGCTTTTATCTATACTGATGCTATTCTTTCTGCCGATACCCTGAAAGAATGTCTTGTAAAAGCCAACGATTCCAGTTTCAACATGATGGTAGTCGATGGTGATACCAGTACCAATGACATGGCTCTGTTAACCGCAACAGGTGCTTCTTCAATAGCTCCTGATGTAGCAAATTTCCAGAGAGGACTTGATTATGTCCTTGTGGAACTTGCAAAGAAAATTGCCCGAGACGGGGAGGGTGCTACCAAACTTATCGAAGTACAGGTAAACGGTGCCTCTGACCTGGCCGATGCACGCAAGGTTGCCAAAACCATTGTACGGTCACCTCTTGTAAAATCTGCAATATACGGGCATGATCCCAACTGGGGTAGGGTTGTTGCTGCAGCTGGATATTCAGGTGCCTCTCTTGATCAGGATAAAATCTCTCTGAAATTTTCGGATGGAAAAAATGCAGTTACTCTGGTGGATCACGGTCATGTGGCGGATATCTCTGCCAACAAACAACTAAAATCCATAATGGAAAGTGATACTGTCATAATTTCAGTGGACCTTTCACTTGGGGAAGCTTCTGCGGTTGCCTGGGGTTGTGATCTTACATATGACTATGTGCGTATTAATGCGGAATATACTACATGATATTGTTTCAGGGGGAATTTGAATGGATATATCTGAGTGGGATAAGAGATACATTGAGAGTTATGAGTCGATTGCACGAAATATTCACTGTGTAAACGGAATATTTGTTGCCTATAACAGTAATGTGGATGCCATCAAGCACATTGGTCCCGGTGATGTGGAAAACCTGCTGAGGAAAGTGGATGTGGATACTGTCCAGCAGAGAATATTTTCCTATCCCCGACAGATAGATTCTCCTGTAGATTTCCTTGCACGACTCCTGATTGCAATGAAGGACGGTAAAGCTGCGGAAATTCCCACCTATTCAACTGATATCCATGAATGGTTGACCGATAATCTTGTTTTTGATGAAGCCAGGATGGGGGGGCAGGCCGGGATAATATCCAATCTGCTTGCCAATATGGATCTGAATAAAGTAATTGCTTATATCCCCTGGCTTTCCCCTGAGCAGGCGGATTACTTTGTATCCTCCCCTAATCTTTTACATCCTTTTGTCAGGGAGGGCAGGATGGAATTGCTTCCTCCTGCAGAGGCCTGCAATTCCGATTATAAAGCCAAGGTCAACTGGATAATCGAATTCAATAAAGGACTCTCTGTAAAATATGCCGAGGACAGGATAATAGTTCCTCGTAATAACCGCCTGATCATTTCATCACGTCCGCCCTGGATTCGTATCGATATGTCCGATGAGGTTTATGAGCACCTTCCCGGGATGGGCAGAACTGTCGATGGGGCAATTCTCTCTGGTTACCAGATGATAAAAGAAGAATATGAAGATGGCAAGACATACCGGGATTATATAGTACGGGCGGTAGGGGCAATAGGCCAGTTGAAAAAAGCCAATCCTGATATTTGCATACATGTGGAATTCACTTCCATACAAAATAAATTCATACGCTTGGCAATTCTGAATGATATTGTGCGCAACCATGTCCATTCCCTGGGTCTTGATACTGTGGAAGTTGCCAATGCACTGAATGTTTTGGGTTATGAAGAACTTGCATATTCGGTAATCAAAAGGGGAGAAGATGCTATAGTAGCCCTCTATGAAGGAGCTGTCCGGCTGCTTCATGAACTCAGATTGCAGAGGATTCATGTGCACTCCCTGGGCTTTTATATATGTGTTGTTTCCAAAGATTGTCCAATTGATATTGAACAACATCTTGATTCCCTGCTTTTTGCATCCACTGCAGCCGCTGCCCGAGCCCTTCAGGGCGGGATAGACAGTTTTGAGGATATAAAAGCAGGTCTGGATGTACCTATATCCACACAGGGAATGGACCAAATTGACAAACTGGGTGCCTATCTTGTCAGGCAGGGAAAATGTAATCTGGACGATTTTGAAAGAGGTTGTATCTGCACCCGCAATCATGACGTATTAATCATTCCGGCCAGGGTGGTGGATCATCCCGTTGATACGGTAGGTATAGGAGATACTATTTCAGCAAGTGCCTTTGCAGCTGTGCTGGCAGGTATGTGCAGTCCGCGGGAGGATTGAATGAATATCCTTTGCGGTTACAACGCTAATATCGATGCAGTTTACAGGATAACCGGCAGGGATGTGGAATCCATCCTTGGTGAGGTGGATGAAAAGGAACTGCTGATGAAGATCGAACGCCAGCCGGATATCATAAATTCCCTCGAAGATTTCCTTGCCGGACTTATCCATTGTATGGAATATGGCAGGGGTGCAGAATGGTTCATTTATTCCCGGGATGTTCTTGATTTTCTCAAGAAACGTTTTTTTGACCGGGCAGAGATCAGGATAGGGGGAAATATGGGTATAATGGCTAATACCCTCTCTGGACTCAATGTGGATACGATTGTTCCCAATGTTGTTTATCTTTCCGGGACA
>JASMTL010000165.1:0-4116 GCA_041694315.1 Methanosarcinaceae archaeon
AAACACTTCCGGGAATACAATTATTTCAGCACCCATGGCAAGGCCCCGATTAGCCATAGCGAGGGCTTTTTCAATGTTTGTTTTCTTATTACAATGCTCAATGTCCATCTGGATACAGGCAACTTTTACCATAGAGTATCTCCTCAGTATTTGGGACATGTACCTTTTGCAAGTATTATGGATATTCCTTTTTTTTCCATTTTTTCCATCAGAAGGGCCTGCAATTCTCTTTCTTTGATTTTTTCTGCAAAATCTACCACTTCAATGTCATCATGAAGTGCTTCAAGAACATGAGTAAGGTCCGCTACATCCTGTCCTCCCGTCATAGCTGCAACATCATTTTGCAGTATAATAACCAGCAGGTCAAAACCGTTGGATTTTGCATTGATCAATCCCTGCATTCCTGTATGTGCCAGACCAAAATCCCCGATGACTGCAATACCTTTTCCTTTGAAACCACAGGCGACCGATATGGCAGAGCCAAGTGCAAAACCTGTATCCACGGCCTGAAGAGGTGCAGAAGTACTTAATATGGAACAGCCCATGTCCCCTGCAATTGGTTTATCTATTGTACCAAGCACTTTGTAGAGAGGCAGATAGGGGCATGTATCACAGATAGAACGTGGCCCTCTCTCTTTAATAGTCTCGGGGTTGACCACTTTATCCATATGTGTTTTTTTGATATTTTCAAGAGCATGCAGTATATGTTCTTTTTCTATTTTACCATGGGGTATATGTCCTGTGGATTTGCCCTTTATGGTGTCTTCGATTGAAATATGAGATTCGATGTAATCTTCTGTTTCCTCAACCACAAGCACATATTCATGGTGATCAATAAATCTTTTCAATTTTTTAATTGGCAGTGGATAAACCATGTCCAGAGCCAGATGTGAAATCCGGGAATTGCTTTCTTCAATGAATTTTTCCACAAGGCAGGCAGGATAACCTGAGGAAATAATGCCTGTTTTTGTTGTATCGATATGACACAGACAATCCTGTGATTGGGAATAATCTCCCATTAAAGGGTATGACATTGAATGGAAACGCTGATGCTTCCCCTTCATGGTGTAGTCCCATACAGACCTGTCAAATTCAGGTGGTACCGATCCTTTTGGTCGCAATAAAGCACTTTCACAAAACGATTCCAGAAGACGGGAAGTTACTCTGACTATAACGGGAATACTTGCCTTTTCCGAAAGTTCGATTGCTTCTTTCAGTGAATCAAACAACTTTTCAGGAGTTGCAGGATCAAAGACAGGTACTTCGGCCAGGGGTCCGAAATAGCGTGAGTCCTGTTCATTCTGGGAGGCTTTTGCGCCGGGGTCATCCCCTGCGATTATCACTAAACCTGCGCCTATTGTATGGGTGGCGGATGTAACCAGAGGGTCACAGAGTACATTCATGCCCACATGTTTTGTCAGGACAAAAGACCTGCGTCCGGCAACCGAGGCCCCCAGGGCAGTTTCAAGAGCCACTTTTTCATTAATCATCCAGAAAGTATTGTCTGCCCAAAAATCATCATTTCTGAATAGATTCACAATCGAAGTAACAGGATAGCCGGCAACCGCACTGACCAGCTTAACTTCCAGCAGGCCGGCAGCCTTTAATATCACATCTTTGCCGCTTATTTGACGCTCATTCATGGGAGTTCAGCATCCATTATTACCGAATCATCCGGTCTGGCAAACCAGGGTAGGGCAGCAAGGGCACCTATTACGCCTTTACCATCAATCCAGACATCCACACCATGATTTTCAGCATACTCCATTGCAAACTCATAGGTCAGCTCAGCAGACCTGCACAATCTGCTGTATTCCTTAATGCTGGAAGCATTAAAGGAGTCGAGGACAACCATTCCCGTATCCTTTGATACACTGTACTTTTCCAGTGCACTGCGGATATTTTCAAGGAGTGCATTCTGTGCCCTTTCATCCACACATCCAAATTCCAGCACTGTTGAAACACAGTTCTGGGTCCTTGCCGACACAGGGAAAAGTTGCACCAGGGAATGGGACAGATACACACTTTCCGCACAATCCAGTTCTTTTGCGATGTTGTGGGTCAGGCACCAGGTAGCACCTGTTTCTTTTGTGTCTGTATCATCAATTCCTACCAGTACACGCTTGCGTCGGGGTACAACGATGGTACCTTTTGCCGCCCTTCCTCCTCCAGAGGGAGTGGTTTCAGCACGCACAACTCCGGCTGCCCGTGCACGACAACGCGTGGCACCGACACCTCCGCCACCCAGTCCGGCATAGGTAATCTCCACTTCATTATCTCTGACTTCCACCGCTTCAATACCTGCAGCCGCAGACGAGGGTTTAAGTTGAAGGGTTGCATTACCGGTTTTTACAAAGTAGCGGGTCATATTTCCCAGTGTTCTTACTTGCTTTACTAGGGGGGAGTGGGAATAATGGTGCCTGGCCCATGCAGCCCCGCCATAACAATTACTGTGTTCTATAATTTCCGCAAATTCATCCCTTTCATCACATATGGCATAGATTGCCCTGTAGGGAATAGAGTATGGTTCATCGATTTCTATCTCTTTCATCCGGCTGGACAATTGTCGGAAAATGCTTTAAATCTTTTGTCAGGAGATGTACCCTTCGTCCTTTAAACTCACAAATTTTCCTTCCCCGATTATTACATGGTCAAGTACATCAATTCCGAGTATTTTCCCTCCGTCTACGAGTTTACGGGTAATATTTATATCTTCCCTGCTTGGTGTGGGATCTCCCGATGGATGATTGTGTGTAAGAATAACAGAGGCTGCTGATTCCAGAAGGGCTGATTTGAATACCTCCCTGGGATGAACGATATTGGCATTGAGGCTGCCTATTGATACCACATCTTCCCGGAGGACCTGGTTTTTGGTATCAAGGTGAAGGGTTGTAAGATGTTCCTTTTTCTGACACCTCAGCTGGGGATACAGGAGTTTGTACACATCATCCGGGGAACGGATACGTGGCAGCGGTTCATCTGAATGTTTCTCAAGCCTGCGAGCCAGTTCGAATATTGCAGAGATCTGGGAAGCCTTTGCAATCCCGACACCATGTATTTCGGTCAGCTTTGTGATATTGGCCTGACTCAGATTTTTGATAGAATAATTCGCAAAAATACGACTGCACAGATTGATCACATTTTCCTTCGAAGTTCCGGTTCGCAGGATTATTGCAAGCAGTTCTGTATTGGAAAGGCTTGAAGGCCCATGTTTTACAATTCTCTCCCTTGGCCTGTCCTCCAGAGGCATATCCTGTACCCTTAATTTCTGCTCATCCATACATTGAGTAAATAATCCTCTTATATATAAATAATACGTAATATTTCTTAATTATCAAATTATGTCAGTCTATCCAATGCCTACTTATATTTATAATTCCATGCCATAATTATGAAAGTCGTAGCTGTTATTGGTTACAAAAATACCGGCAAGACAACTTTTGTTTGCAGGCTGGTGGAAAAACTTGCTTTGAAGGGTAAAGTTGGTACTGTCAAAATCATGCATGATCATCGCTTTGATTCCCCAAAAAAAGATACGGGTAAACATTTCGATTCTGGCGCTGAAAACGTGACTGCAGTCTCAGAGGAAGGTATGGTTTCTATTCAGCGTGGGGCAGGCCTGGATGAAGCTCTTGAAGTCCTTGCAGGCAGAGGGATGGATTACGCTATCGTGGAAGGCGCTACAAATAGTGATTTGCCCAAAATAATGCTGGGAGAGATGGATGAGGAAGCAGGGAATGTTGTACTCAGGCTTGCTCCTTGTTCGGACTGGGATATGGACGAAGTTGCAGGAATTGTACAGCAAACATCGGAATTCGTAACCCTGAACAGTATGATTGACAGAATACGTCATATGCCTGAATTTCCTCTGACTGGAAGTATCGGTACCTTTACCGGTGTGGTCAGAGGACAGACAGATGATATCAGCACAAAAATGCTCGAATTTGAGAAATATGAGACTGTTGCTGATGAGCGTATAGAAAAAATATGCAATGACCTCAAACAAAGAGACGGAATTATTGAAGTATTGATCCATCACAAAAGTGGGCGACTCATGAGGGGAGAGGATATTGTGTACATTGTTGTAGCATCGGCCCACAGGCGGGAGTTATTCAA